>CAXUOL010000094.1:0-14018 GCA_964252435.1 uncultured Nostoc sp. | reverse complement strand
CCCCCTGCTCCCCCTGCTTCCTCATCTCCCCACTTCTGTTGCCTAAGACCTAAAATGGAAAGGTTGTATTAAAATAACAATCTGGAGATACTTGCTATGTCCCGTCGCTGTGAACTAACTGGTAAAAAGGCAAATAACGCTTTTTCTGTTTCCCACTCTCACCGCCGTACTAAACGCCTTCAGCACGCTAATCTGCAAAACAAACGTGTTTGGTGGGAAGGCGGAAATCGCTGGGTAAGATTAAAGCTGTCTACTAAAGCAATCAAAACCCTACAAATTAACGGGTTAGAAGCAATGGCAAAGGAAGCTGGTATTAACCTAAATCATTACTAAGTAATGTGGATTTCATAACCTGAAATTTTCGTAGGGTGAAATATAGGTAATTCGTAGGGTAACACAGCTTGTGCTACCCTACTGCCTTGTAAAGCTAGTTTTGATGGTTTGTACTTAGCACTAAGGTGTTTAGAAAATAAGGACTAAAGTCCTTACTACGAACTTGCTTACCGAACATTGGTTACGGTAATATTACATAATTGTTTTACCTTTTCTGTTACCCAATCTACACGATCCTTTCCCCAAAATCTTTCGCCTTCCACTACCCAAGTCGGGACTCCGGGACAGCCAAACTGTTCGTATTCTGCCAAAGCTGCCACTGCTGCTTGTTTGGCTGCTTCCCCGTAGATTAACTCAAGAATGCGATCGCCATTCAACCCAACATCATTTGCAACTTTCTTAATCACAGACTCATCGTTGACATCAAGTAGGTCAATATACGTCGCTCGAAAGAACGCGGTATCAAGCAGATGCTCCTTCCCTGTTCCACAAGCAGCGTAATATGCTCTCGCGGGAAGTTCTTCGCGACCAAACTTCATTTTCTCCCAGCGCTTGACCCACCTACCAAATTCTTCAAGTTTCTTGAGCCGAATTTCAATGCCGTACTTTTTTGCCCATCGCAGACAATCTTCTTTGTGATACGACGATAATAGGGCGCTTTCATTTCGTCCTTGTAAGTCGGCTACCTTTATCCCGCGCTCCTTCGGTATATAGATTGGTCGTCGTTCAATATCAACAGGCAATCCGCGCAAAGATTTTTCGGCAAGAGCAATACCGATATATGAATTTGACGAGTGGTATATCGAGTATGAGTATACTTTGATTCGCTGCGACATCTTGGCTACCGTAGCTACCTAACTGATAATATTACGAATTAGCGATCGCAGCAGTAGCTAATATTCAATCATCAGAGTTCCCAATCCTCAAGTTTCATCCCAAATGAAAGGAAAACTTTGCCGACTCGAAATCATCATGAAACTCAACTTGCTATTCCACTAATTTATTATGGTTAAAATGTCACACATTTTCAAGAGTATATCGAGTATTCATAGCAACATCAAAGTAAAAACACCTCTTGTAGTGTTAGAGATTGTGACTTATCTGGTTTAGTAGAAACGTTTCTCCTAAATTCATTTCCATGTGTATCCTGTCGCCCCCTATCCATTCAATCCTCAGAGCGATCGCGGCGATACGGTAGCAGTAGCAAGTATTCAAGCATCGGAGTTCCCATGCCCAATGCCCCATACCCCATGCCCAATAAAGGTAAGTATCTAGTTGCTACAGTTGGGGTGAAAAATACTAAGCTGGTAGATAGCACGTTTAAACTTTAGCGGAAATTCCAAATCGCATTCATCGGCGGTTTAGAATTCTCCATTGGCGAACTACCTGTAATTACATTATGTTTGATGCTCTATCTGACCGTTTAGAATCCGCCTGGAAAAAACTGCGGGGACAGGACAAAATTTCTCAATCCAACATTCAAGATGCATTGCGCGAAGTGCGCCGCGCCTTGTTGGAAGCAGATGTCAATCTCCAGGTAGTTAAAGATTTTATTAGCGAAGTCGAAGCCAAGGCACAGGGAGCCGAGGTGATTACCGGCGTGCGACCTGACCAACAGTTCATCAAAATTGTTCACGATGAACTGGTGCAGGTGATGGGAGAAGAAAATGTTCCCATCGCAGAAGCCCAGGAACAGCCTACTATTATTCTGATGGCTGGGTTGCAAGGTACTGGTAAAACCACAGCTACGGCGAAGTTAGCCTTACATCTTCGTAAATTAGAGCGTAGCTGCTTGTTGGTGGCGACAGACGTATATCGCCCAGCAGCGATCGACCAATTGGTAACGTTGGGTAAGCAAATTGACGTACCAGTATTTGAACTAGGAAGCGACGCCGATCCCGTAGAAATCGCAAGGCAAGGTGTAGAACGCGCCAGAGCAGAAGGTGTCAACACAGTAATTATTGATACTGCTGGACGCCTACAAATTGACGAAGATATGATGGCGGAATTAGCCCGCATCAAAGCAACCGTCCAACCCCATGAAACTCTGTTGGTGGTGGACGCGATGACTGGTCAAGAGGCAGCCAATCTTACCCGCACGTTCCATGAACAGATCGGCATTACTGGGGCGATTCTCACCAAGTTGGATGGTGATAGCCGTGGTGGTGCAGCGCTTTCAGTGCGGCAGATTTCGGGAGCGCCAATTAAATTTGTGGGCGTGGGTGAGAAAGTCGAAGCACTGCAACCGTTTTATCCCGATCGCATGGCATCGCGGATTCTCGGTATGGGCGATGTGCTAACCCTGGTAGAAAAAGCCCAGGAAGAGTTTGACTTAGCAGATGCTGAGAAAATGCAGGAGAAAATTCTGTCAGCGAAGTTTGACTTTACAGACTTTCTCAAGCAGTTGCGGATGCTGAAGAACATGGGTTCTCTGGGAGGCTTGATCAAGATGATTCCAGGGATGAACAAGCTTTCAGACGATCAACTCAAACAGGGAGAAACCCAGTTAAAGCGCTGTGAGGCGATGATTAACTCCATGACTCGCCAAGAACGCCATGACCCCGATTTATTAGCCAGTTCTCCCAGTCGGCGGCGGCGGATTGCTGCTGGCTCAGGCTATAGAGAGTCAGATGTCAGCAAACTGGTGGGTGATTTCCAAAAAATGCGATCGCTCATGCAGCAAATGGGTCAAGGCGGCTTCCCTGGAATGCCGGGAATGTTCGGCGGTGGCGGTATGGGCAACGCCTTTGCCGGTGCTGGTAATCGTCCCCCAGCCCCCGGATGGCGAGGTTATGATGGTGTCCCAGCCACGAAAAAGAAAAAACCTAAAGATAAAAAGAAAAAAGGCTTTGGCAATCTTTAGTTACTGGGCATTGGGCATTGGGCATGAGGCATTGGTAATTTGCTAATGACTAACGACAAATAGCACCAAATGCTAGACCAGTGCTAAAATTAGCATTTCGGCATACTTACCAATTAGGAGAATGATTCTTCAACCATGATCAAACTGCGCTTGAAACGATTCGGTAAAAAGCGGGAAGCAAGTTACCGCATTGTCGCCATTAACAACCTCGCTCGCCGCGATGGCCGTCCCTTAGAAGAGTTGGGATTTTATAACCCCAGAACTGATGAAGTGCGACTAGACGTTCCCGCCATCGTCAAGCGACTACAACAAGGCGCTCAACCCACTGACACCGTTCGTCGGATTCTAGTAAAAGCTAATGTTTTTGAGCAGCTCAGTGCAACAGCCGCATCATAATTTCGGAACAAAACTCCCAACAGCTAGCCCCAACTATGTTGAGCTGGTTCGGTTTTTGGTGCAGCCGTTTTTGGAATCTCCAGAGACATTAAGCGTCGATTGTGAAATTTCTCAGGCCCTCAACCGGGTTTGGGTTCGCATCGCCTTTGAAAGCACAGATAAAGGAAAAGTGTTTGGTCGAGGGGGACGCAATATTCAGGCGATTCGTACAGTAATTGCCGCAGCCGCCGCCGCAGCTGGGCAATCAACATACCTGGATATCTACGGCAGCACCACTCCAGGCCGCGAGGGTATGTCTTTTGATGAAGACACAGAAGAGCGATCGCCACCGCCGACTAAGAGAGAACCGCGTGCAAATGATGGACCTAAACCCATTGTTAAACCACGCCTTCGTTAGGTTGAAACTAGACAGCAAATCTGAGCGGTTGTTACCTCCGCTCAGAATTTTTATAAAGATGGAAAGTAGCAAAAAGATTTTTAAATCTTTTTTTGAACTCTTCACCAGTAGGAGCGTACAGCTTTACATTGGTGTCAACTTCAGATGAAATCTTCTGAGTGCATGAGTTTTGCCCTCACCCCCAGCCCTTCTCCCAACATGGAAGATGGGAGTAAATTCTCCAGTTCCCCTTCTCCCAATATGGGAGAAAGGGTTAGGGGATGAGGGCAAGCTGTACGCCCTTGCAACCAATTAATTTATTACAAAAATTTTTCCAAAATGTAATACCAGTTTAAAAAAAGAATGCGACAAATAGACCATTTGTAGAGACGCGATTCATCGCGTCTTCACCCAAGGATGTGTTGCAATCATTAATTGAATTGGTATAAGTAATAAAAGCATAATTTCGCCGTTAGTGAGAAAAAATTAACCTTTGTCAAATACAGATCCTCACCAATTAAGAAATACTATGGCAGGTGCCTTAACAATTCAGCTGCCGAATATTCCCAGTGCGATCGCTCTTGGCGGAGATGGAGAAGAAAATCTCAAAATCCTATCTCGGCAAACAGGAGCCGCTTTAGTGCTACGCGGACAAGAATTAGTGATTTCTGGTACCCAAGGCCAAATCGATCTGGCTTCTCGATTAGTGCGATCGCTTGAAGACCTCTGGATTAAAGGTAATACTATTTCCAGTGCCGATATTTTAACAGCCCGTCAAGCCATAGATAGCGATCGCCAAGGGGAACTGCAAGATTTACAGCGAGATGTCCTCGCCAAAAGTCGCCGGGGTGAAGAAGTCCGTGCCAAAACCTTCCGCCAGCGCCAATATATCGACGCACTCCGCAGACGCGATCTCACTTTTGGAATTGGCCCTGCTGGTACCGGCAAAACTTATCTAGCTGTCGTTGTCGCCGTGCAAGCACTCCTTGCCAACCAGTTTGAAAAGCTGATTTTAACTCGCCCTGCCGTCGAAGCTGGTGAAAAACTCGGTTTTTTGCCTGGAGATTTACAGCAGAAAGTTAATCCCTATCTTCGCCCACTTTACGATGCTATTTATGAATTCATCGACCCAGAAAAAGTACCTAGTTTAATGGAACGTGGTGTGATTGAAGTCGCACCACTCGCCTATATGCGGGGACGCACTCTCAATAACGCCTTTGTAATTGTGGATGAAGCTCAAAATACTACACCCGCTCAGATGAAAATGGTTTTGACTCGTTTGGGTTTCCGGTCGCGGATGGTGATTACAGGCGACATGACACAAACTGATTTGCCACTTCACCAACAATCGGGTTTAGGAGTAGCTTTACAAATTTTAAAACACGTTGAAGGCATTGCCTTTTGCGAATTTTCCCAAAGAGATGTTGTGCGCCATCCTCTAGTTCAGCGCATTGTCGCTGCTTATGAACAATATGAAAAATAGGGAATGGGGCATAGGGCATTAGTTAGGAATCATCGTTAAACCAATGACAAAGGACAAATGACAAATGACCACAACATTAAAAGAATTTTTAGCAGCTTGCGAGACTTTGGGAACTTTGCGTTTAATTGTTACTAGCAGCGCTGCTGTATTAGAAGCACGGGGTAAGGTAGAAAAGTTATTTTATGCAGAATTGCCTAAAGGTAAATATGCAAATATGCATACTGAAGGCTTTGAGTTTCACTTGAATATGGATAAAATCACTCAGGTGAAATTTGAAACAGGTGAAGCGAAGAGAGGTAACTTTACAACCTATGCTATCCGGTTTTTAGATGATAAACAGGAGCCTGCTTTAAGCCTCTTTTTACAATGGGGTAAACCGGGAGAATATGAACCAGGGCAAGTGGAAGCTTGGGAAACTTTAAAAGAGAAGTATGGGGAAGTTTGGCAACCTTTACCAGCAGAAATTTAATACAGCTAAACTGATAAAGGTGGAGGAAATCGGATATCTGCACTGAATTGCTCGACATTAACGCTGTGATGAATCGGTAAAATATATTCTAAATTTTCGTGGGGGCGAGGAATAATATGAGAAGAAAGTACCTCGCCACCGTCAACTCGCAGTACCGCATTTAATCCTGCTGTCACTGCTACTTTTACCTCGCCTATAACTCCTCGAATTAACACGGTAATTCGTCCTAAATCAGTGTTTTCATAACCAACAAGGGTTACACGGGCAGCTTTACACATAGCATCTCCCACTTCCACAGCAGTGGGAACGCCATAAACTTCAATCATGCCTAATGCCAATGTCATGCTATCACTATAAATTCGGTATAGGGCTAATTATCTTACTACAAAGTTTTAATTTATTACAGAAAATTACTTAATTTTTAATCGATAAAATAATAACCATTAAATACAAAACTGCTAATGCTTGTAATGAAGGTAATTTGGAGTTTTTGCTTGCTGTTTTTATTCCTTCTGTGGGGTGGTGAAGCTTTTGCAGGAGAGTTATCTGAGAGGTTGGCAAATTTTCCCCAATGGGAAAAACTAACTTCAGTGCAATCGGCTTCGGGCGATTTAGTTTACCCGGAATGGATGGCTGGTACTTGGAAAGTTACAAGTACTTTAGTAGATTTAGCTGCGCCTTTAGCGCCAGAGATTGTAACACCAGGATTTGAAGGTAATCGCCAACAATTAAATCAGCCTGTGAGTTTTGTAGTAAGATTTGTGAAAGAGCAACCATCTATTACTGGGTTAAAAATACTTCCTCAGATAGGTTACAAATCCCCAATTTTAGTAGCAGATAGAGCATTTAATAGCTTGAATTTGGCAAGAGCTTATTTAGGGGATGAAGCAGTGTTATTAGTCAAAGTAGATCCAGATTCACCTAATCGTCAAATTACGTTCTTACGTAGCAGCCGCCAACTAGTTTCCATTGTGACTGCACGGGCTACAGAAACTACTCCTGATGGCAAGTTCATCACCACAGAAGTGTTTCAACAACTATTTAAAGGCGGTTCACGTCCCTATTTAAACTCTGTAGAATCTACTACGGCTTATCATAAACTTTCAACATTCAATCCGGCGATTGAAGGAGATCAAGTTACTGCTGTCTATCTTTCACCCCAAGATCCAGATTACTTTAAAGCGGGTTCTCAACCAGTTGCTCTCTACCGCTATCGCCTTGAATTTTTCCCTCAAGAACTAGCAACTACTCCCAAAGAGTGATTTGTCATCTAGCTCTTGACTACTTTGTAATACGTTTGTAGTATATAAATTCCAAGTTTACGATCGCGCTCTTGGACGGTGTGCATCATGGCCAAATTTCAAGATATTGTCAATTACTTTCGCTCTGAGTGGAAGCTGAGTGTTTTTAGTATCGCAGCATCCAGCGTTTACGAAATTATTGATTTGGTTGTTCCTTATGCGGTCGGGCAGATTTTAAACGTTTTGTCTGGTCAAGCTTTGGATAAACCACTTCAAAGTGCGATCGCAACTTTTTCTGACATCACCAATTACCCAGTCACTAAAACTCTATCTTTGAGTGTATTACTGGGTTTAGTTTTCCTTGTCACGGTAGTGAGAGCGCCAACACAACCTTGGTTAACCCATTGGTTTCATTGGGGTATAACCTTAAGGTTACGTCGGCAGAAAGCCCAAATAGCCATAGAAAAAATTCTCACTCTTCCACTGGAATTTTATGATGAAAATAACCCTGGACGCATTGCTGGAAGAATAGCGAGAGGTCTTTCTAACCACACTTTTACATACCCCGAAATTGCTGGACAGTTGATTCCTAAACTAGTTCGGGTGCTGGGAATTTTCGTTTTTATCTTAGTAATTGAGTGGCGAATTGCAATTTTGTATCTGATTTCCTTTGTAGTTATTCTTAGCTTTACCTTGAAGGATTTAAAGCAGCTAATTTGGCACGAAACTATTCTGGATAAATATGGAGAGAATACTGAAAGCCGCAATTCTGAACTGATCACCAACATCAAAACGGTGAAAGCATTTGCCACAGAAGCTAACGAACTAAAGCGCCAAAAGCAACGTTTAGATCGCGAACTAACGGTGGTTGAATATCGTGTCCACAAAGGTTATACGAAACTGGCTACTTGGCAAAGGACTGTAATTCAGTTTTGCGTATTTACTATTCTGGGTATGACTCTAGCAGCAACAGTAGACGGTAGAATTTCTCTCGGTCACTTTGTCATGACTTTAACTCTTTCTAGCATGGCTTATGCCGAATTAGAACCTATTAGCAATTTGGCAGAACTTTTTGCTCGTCGTTATTCTGCGATGCTGCGGTTTCACGAATTTCTCCAAGAGCCAACTGCATCTGATTCAGCTAGTCTTTTAGAAGAGAGCAACCAGACAGAATCACCTTATAAATTTACTGGAAAAGTTGAGTTGTCACACGTCAGTTTTGGATATGATGCCAACCGTCAAGTTTTGCAAGATATCAGCTTGTTGATTGAGCCATACCAAACAGTGGCATTAGTGGGGCGCTCCGGTTCTGGTAAGTCTACTTTAGTAAAATTGCTGTTGCGATATTTTGAACCTCAAGCAGGTCAAATTCTGATTGATGGTCAAGATATTCGCACTTTGAATGTAGGTAAGTATAGACGAAGATTAGCGATCGTTCACCAAGAAGTAGACGTTTTCAACGGTACTATCTTGGATAACCTGATTTATGGCAGAACAAATGCCAGTTTGGAGCAGGTTAAGGAAGCCTGTAGAATTGCCAGAGTCGATGAAGTAGTTCAGCACTTACCCCAAGGTTACTACACCATTGTAGGAGAACGAGGTGTCAGGCTATCTGGAGGACAAAGACAACGCTTGGGAATTGCTAGGGCGTTGTTAGTGGAACCAGACGTGCTGATTTTTGATGAAGCCACCTCTAGTTTAGATTATGAGTCTGAACGTTCAATTCAGCTAGCGATGCGATCGATTCAGGGTACTTGTACCACCATCGTTATTGCCCACCGTTTAAGCACAGTCAGGGAAGCTGATAAAATTGTCGTTCTAGAGCAAGGAAAGATTGTAGAAGTGGGTAGCCACAATGAACTCTTGCGTCACGAGGGTATTTACCGCCGCTTGCACTCCCTGCAAGAAACAGGAGAACTCCTGAGTTAGGGGATATAGACCTTTTAGATTTTAAATTTTAGATTGACTCCACAAATCAATCCGCTTGATTCAATCGACTTTATTCACAATAAGGTCGATTTTTTATAGACATATCCAGAAATTAAATATGTGTTATCAAAAACCCTTTCGCGCCTATTCGGTAGTACAACTAATATTATCAAGTGGGGAATTTGCTCCTATTCCCCAAGAAAAACCTTAGCCATTGAAATTCGTTTTGCGCGCTTGGGTAAAGCGTGATAAGTAAAGTAAATAATCCATTACCTACTGCTGGAATACTAATCACTAATCGAAGTCTTCCAATCAGAAAAAACTAAGATTTGCTCTTATCAGCTTCTTTCTGCGCTGCCTCACTATATTTCTTATATAGTTGAGTCCGAATCTTAGCTTCTTGATAACGGCTGTGGGTTTGTGGTACAGTACTCATTAAATCTGAAGCCCGTTGCCACTTAGCAGCGATCTCTAACCACTGAGTTGAAGTTGTAGCTGTTTTACCAGATGCAGAAGCTTGGTTGGCAATTCGGACAGATATTGTAAATGGGTCATCAGATGGCTCAGAAAAGCTATTGTTAGGAGCGCGGGATGGTGTTTGGGCTTTCCTATCGTTAGTATTTTCTGTAGTTAAAGATTTGGAAGTTTCTAGTTGTATTAAGTTTTTCAGTTTATTACCTAGCTGGGCATAAACAACCCAACTAAGTAACAACAGTGAGCATAAACCAGCTGCTGCTAATATTTTTGTTTTAGGTTTATTTTTGGATTTTTCTTTGTTAATGAGTACTAAAGGACGAGAGACTTGAGTTTTAGGATAATTTGGTTTTCCTAGTTCAGCTTGAGCTTCTGTGAAATCTTTTATTAATTGCTTGACAATATTGGGCTGAATTAATGCAATTTCCTGTGACCAAAGCAATTGATTCTCACTATCGCTATCTATTTCTTTTAACCACAGCAATTGTTGTTCTCGAACAATCCGACTGTTGATCTTAACACGGCGAATGTGACGCGGGGCAATAGACTCAAGAATTTGCTGGATTTGTTCTACTAGGGGAGATTGCTCAAGTTGCTCTACTTTAGCTGCCTCACACAGAATTTGTAAGACACCATCAGAAAAAATGGCTCTAGTTCTGACACAAGACTGGGCTAGCTTTTCGTTCAATAGCTGAATAATCGCCGCAACGCTGCCTTGGTGAGCTTGCCAAGCGATATCGTTTATCCGGTCTACCACCTGAAATTTAGTGATAGCTCTTCCACCCTGACTGATTAACGTATTCATTAATTTAGGGACTCTTTTCTACTGACCTTGATCTTGTCTTCGATTTTACGAGTAAAAAGATGAGTTGCCAAATAATATCATAAATATGGAAATATGGAGCCTTCCTTTTTGCTTTGTGCCTTTTGGCGATCGCCAAAAGGTCAGATTCAGGTAGGTGAATACACTCTGTTCTCGATGCAAAGTGCCTATGATATGCGATCGCAAGGTTCATAAACTAAACAAAAATAGCCCTATCGGGATAATTTTGTGAGTAATTATCGTTTTTTTTACCTTTTTACCACAATGGGAATACTAAATAGCACAGCGATCGTTACATTAGAAGATATATAAATAAAAATCAACAATGATTTTTTTTCGTTCGCAGTTCACACAAAATCATGAGTGCAAGTACCATTATTTCTGATAATCCCTTACTCCAAGGCACTGGTTTACCTCTTTTTGCAGAGATTAAACCAGAACGAGTAGTACCAGCCTTCAATCAGTTGCTAGCAGAACTTGACCGGCAACTTGCCACTTTAGAGGCTAGTGTACAGCCCACTTGGAGTGGTTTAGTAGAACCCTTAGAAAAGCTGACAGAACGGCTTACCTGGAGTTGGGGGGTGGTAAATCATTTAATGGGTGTTAAAAATAGCCCAGAACTGCGCGAAGCTCATGAAATCGTCCAGCCACTAGTTGTACAATTTATCAACAAACTCGGTCAAAGCCAACCCATCTACAATGCTTTTAAGGAACTCCGTAGCAGTGATAGTTGGGCAACTTTAGAATTAGCCCAACAGCGCATTGTGGAAGCCGCCATTCGAGATGCAGAACTTTCTGGTGTTGGCTTAAAAGGAGAGGCGAGAGAGCGTTTCAATGCCATTCAGATGGAGTTGGCAGAACTTTCTACCAAATTTTCTAATCATGTACTTGATGCCACGAAAGCCTTTAGCTTAACCCTGACAACAAAAGCGGAAATTGACGGTTTACCACCAAGTTTGGTGAGTTTAGCCGCTCAAGCTGCACGTGCGGCAAAAGAAGAGAACGCCACACCAGAAAATGGCCCTTGGCGCATTACTTTAGACTTCCCCAGTTACGGCCCTTTCATGCAACACAGCACCCGTCGAGATTTGCGTGAAAAGCTCTACAAAGCTCATATCACTCGCGCTTCTAGTGGCGATTTAGATAATAACCCGTTAATTGTGCGTATTTTGGAGTTACGGCAAGAACTCGCAGATATACTTGGCTTTAAGAGTTTTGCCGATTTGAGTCTTGCAAGTAAAATGGCTCCTAATGTTGAGGCAGTCGAAGCGCTATTAGAAGAACTACGCCAGGCCAGTTATGATGCTGCTGTCAAAGACTTAAAAGAACTCCAAGCTTTTGCTGCATCTTATGGAGAAGAATATCAGGATTTAAAACATTGGGACATCAGCTTTTGGGCAGAACGCCAACGAGAAGCAAAATTTGCCTTTACCGCTGAAGAATTACGTCCCTACTTTCCCCTTCCCCAAGTGCTAGATGGCTTGTTTGGGCTTGTTAAGCGGCTGCTTGGTGTTACAGTAACCCCTGCCGATGGTAAAGCTCCAATATGGCATGAGGATGTCCGTTATTTCCAAATAGCCGATGAAACTGGTTCTCCCATCGCTTACTTCTACTTAGACCCCTATAGCCGTCCAGCAGAAAAACGCGGTGGTGCTTGGATGGATGTATGCATCAATCGTGCCAAAACTGAAAATGGTGCAACTGCCATCCGATTGCCTGTGGCTTATTTGATATGTAATCAAACTCCCCCAGTAGATGGCAAGCCGAGTTTAATGACTTTCTATGAAGTAGAGACTTTGTTCCACGAGTTTGGTCATGGATTGCATCACATGCTCACCAAGGTTGACTATGCTGGAGCCGCAGGCATCAATAATGTGGAATGGGATGCAGTGGAACTACCCAGCCAGTTTATGGAAAACTGGTGTTATGAGCGACCCACTTTGTTTGGTATGGCTAAACATTACGAAACTGGAGAAGCCCTACCAGAGCATTATTATCAAAAGCTGCTAGCGGCGCGTAATTATATGAGTGGTACTGGTATGTTACGGCAAATTCACCTTAGCAGGATTGATTTAGAACTACACTACCGCTATCGTTCTGGCAGCAATGAAACTCCCGCAGATGTGCGTCATCGCATAGCCAAGACTACTACTGTTTTACCACCACTTCCAGAAGATTCAATGTTATGTTCTTTTGGGCACATTTTTGAGGGTGGTTATGCAGCAGGTTACTACAGTTATAAATGGGCTGAAGTACTCAGTGCTGATGCTTTTGCTGCTTTTGAAGAAGCTGGGCTTGAAAATGAGGAAGCTATAAAAGCTACAGGTCGGCGTTATCGTGATACGGTACTATCACTCGGTGGTAGCAAGCATCCAATGGAGGTGTTTAAAACTTTCCGGGGTCGTGAACCAAGTACGATCGCTTTGCTCAGGCACAATGGTTTAGTAAGTGCTGTTGTAAACTAAATAACACATCTGTAGAGATGTTGTATTGCAACCTCTCTATATCAATTTTTACTTATACCAATTCAATTAATGATTGCAATACATCCTTGCGTAAAGACGCGATGAATCGCGTCTCTACAAATGGTCTATTTGTTGCATTCTTTTTTCAAATTGGTATTAACTGAAAATTTTTTCCTAGTTTAAGGTGTTCCTGGAAGAATGGGTTCTTCGGCAACATCATCTAAGCGGATGCTGCCTAACAAATTTCGCCACTCTGCTTTCAGTGCTGGATCTTGAGGATTTTTTTGACGCAGTTGAGCCAACGTCGTCAGTGCCTCGTACCATATCCCATTTTGAGCATAGATAGCATAGCGCTTTAGAGGTTCTGCGGTTTCTATTTCTTTGACTGTTGCTTGACTGAGGTTAACTCGTTTGATTACCCCTTCAACAAAAGTTGGGGGCGAATTCTTTTGCTTGTCACAATTAATGGTGAAAAACCAACGGTATTGTTTATCTACTGCTAATCCAGGAGCAGTGCTAGGCAAAGAAACACGGATGACTCCTGGTTTATCTGGGAGAGCGATCGCTTTTTTGTATACCTCGTTAGCGTCTGGATCTTGCAGCACAAATTCAACTGTATATGACGAATCTTTGGTATATGGCACATAGAAAAACCAACTTGGATGTTCTACTGTTGTTTGTCCCCAGACATTAATCACTGAGTTAGCTTCCTGAGTAAAAGGCACTAAAGCAGTCAAGTCAATTTTAGGTGTAGGACATCCAGGTTCCCCACGCTTCGCTCCACCACGAACGCGACCTCCAGGAGGTGAGCCAGCTGGAATTGGAGGTTGATTAAAGGCTCGTTTACCTCCGCCACGAAGGCGAATTTTAGGAGGGGGGCCAGGTGGAACTGCGGATTGATTAAAGGTTTTGGCTTGAGCAAGGATCGTTTTAACATTAGAGCGATTAGGGGTTGGTTTCGCCAGTACTGGAGTCAGACTAGCTAATAAACTTGTACAGCTAAAAGCTACTACTAAAAACAGTTTTATCGGTTGTGAATTTGAATTCATAGAAACCTGACCTCATAGGATTTTAGATTTTAGATTTTAGATTTTGGATTAGGGTGTTAAGGCAGAGGGGCAGAGGTGCAGAGGGGAAAGAACTTGTACAAGAACTCTCCCCTGCTC
>CAXUOL010000093.1:12189-14025 GCA_964252435.1 uncultured Nostoc sp. | reverse complement strand
ATCTCCGAGCATATTCTGGCTTGGGTTCTAATAAGTTACCCCGTTCACCCAGTTCGACTTTCAGAGACATTACTAGCTTTTCCCGCAGGGGATCGATCGCTGGGTTCGTCACCTGAGCAAAGCGCTGTTTGAAATAGTCATAAAGCAGGTGGGGCTTTTGTGATAGCACGGCTAAGGGAATATCATCACCCATGCAGAAAGTCGGCTCAGAACCTGCGATCGCCATTGGATGAATCACCATTTCTACATCTTCTGTCGTGTAGCCAAAGGCAGTTTGACGCTGAAGTAAGGTTTGCTTGTCAATAGTCAATTGTCCTACCCTGGGGGAAGCCGCTGGCGCGTCTAGGTCATTTGTCAATTGTCCTTTGCCATTGCCATTTGCTAATGACGGATGACTAATGACTAATGACTTTAATTCTTGACGATACTCTTGCAGCCATTCTCCATAAGGGTGCTGCTTGGCGATGCGACCCTTTATATCCCAATTCTTCAGCACTTCATGATTTTCTAAATCTACGGCAATCATTTGCCCTGGGCCGAGTCTACCTTTCTCGACAATATCGGCTTCAGGGAAGTCCACTACACCAGTTTCCGAAGCTACAACAATGTAATCATCTTTGGTGATCGCGTAACGAGCTGGTCTTAAACCATTACGATCTAGTGTTGCACCAACTTTTTTACCATCGCTGAATACTAAAAGTGCTGGCCCGTCCCAAGCTTCTTGCAAACCACTGTAATATTCGTAGAAATCAACAATTTCTGGAAATTTATGTAAAGAAGGCTGATTTTGGTAAGCTTCTGGAACCATAATCATTAAGGCTTCCAAGGGGCTGCGTCCAGAGCACACCAGTAATTCCACTACGTTGTCTAGGGTGGCTGAGTCGCTGTTATCAATATGAACTAATGGCTTGAGTTCCTCGATGCGATCGTTCCATACAGGATGATTCAGGCAAGCTTCTCGTGCCATCATCCAGTTGATGTTACCCAATAAGGTATTGATTTCGCCGTTGTGACCCAAAAGCCGCATCGGTTGCGCTAGGGGCCACTTGGGCATGGTATTGGTACTAAAGCGGCGATGATAAACAGCAAAGGCACTTTTGTAAGCTGGATTTTTTAAATCGTCGTAAAAGCTGCCCAAGACAGCGGAACGCACCATGCCTTTGTAGACGATTGTGCGACTTGACAAGGAACAAATATAAAATTCTTCTGAGATGTTAGTTGCAGCTTTACTAATTCGGCGGCGGGTAATGTACAACTGCCGTTCTAATTCATCGCCGCTTTTGTCAATAGAAGTTAACAAAACTTGTTCAATCTGGGGTTGATTTTCTCTTGCTTGTACCCCCAGCAAATCAGGTTGCACTGGCACTACTCGCCAACCCAATACAATTAATTTCTCTTCAGCAGCTACTTGCTCAACAGTCACCCTAGCTTTTTGTGCAGCTTGCTGGTCTTGTGGTAGAAATATCATCCCCACAGCTGCGCGATCGCTAGATGGAAATTCCTTCCCCCTTTGGGCAAAGTCTTGTTGGAACAACTCCCAAGGTATTGCTGTCAATACTCCAGCACCATCACCAGAGTCGCGATCGGCGCTACAACCTCCCCGATGTTCTAAGCAGGTTAAAGCAGCTAAGGCTTTTTCGACAATTTCGTGGCTGGTATGATTTTGGCGATGAGCAATAAAACCTACACCACAGGCATCTCGTTCCTCTACTAACCACTTTTGCCCCTGATAGGTATCTCTTGAGTTGATATCCGCTGTGATTTTTTGGTCTTGATTCATCGGTTTATTATTCATACCCTGTTCCTGAAGTATTGAGTTACCAATTTTGCCACTAC
>CAXUOL010000093.1:0-12089 GCA_964252435.1 uncultured Nostoc sp. | reverse complement strand
GGTTTATTATTCATACCCTGTTCCTGAAGTATTGAGTTACCAATTTTGCCACTACATTGTGGGGAAAAATTTCTAATTTCAGCGATGGAAAAATATATTAAGCACCGAAATTTAAGGAAAAAAAATTTTAACTTCGGTTTTACTTTATCAGTTCCCCCGTGTTAAAACGATTGCGTGTTTTTTATGTGTTTATGCGGTGTTAGACAAGTTACCTCCGCCAAGACATTATTGTTGCCCTGACAGTTTCTTTTTTATATTTTGAAGTTAAGTATTTTCTCAATCCCTTTTTTCCAGATGCACACTAGCTACTTACCGAGCCTATTTTTTTGGTTCACCTGAAACAAAACTAAAACTAAACGCTGTACTATGTTCTAAAGCCAAAATTGTCCCGATCCAGCAATAAAATCAGCGTATTACAATATATACCCATTTGACAATTCCCAAATATTTTTGTTGTCTAGAATTTTGCCGCTTACCAGTTGCCGCATGTATTACTATTAACTAAACATTACTGAAGTAATCATATTAGCAACGTTCAGCTTAGGATTAAATATCTTAATCCAGTTTTGATAACCAAAACTACCGTATATGGTGTGGTTAGAATTAGTGGGAGTTAAAAAACTTGATTGCAGTGGCTTTAGCGTCTAAATAAATTAATGTGTGTTTAAAAGAGATAACTAGCCAATATATAGATTACCATATTTATTCAAAAATAAAGTCATGCTTTCTTTATATTTCCAAATAATTGGTTAGTTTATACCTTGGGTGGTAGTTTTCAAAAGTACCTAGTAAATTATGGTAAAAATGCCGAATTGTTGCCAATCAGGGATTAGCGATGACTCCGACAACACCAAGGGCGATCGCAAATTTTTTCGGGCTACTGTGTCACCAATACTTTTGACAGTACTGTACTTAATTATTACCTATCCTATCAACGCCCAAGAGTCCCTAAAAACCACCAAATCAACACCCAAGTTAATCTCACAGTCACCTACACCTCCTTTAACAGGCACGGCATTTTCTGGTAATCAAATTTCCCTCAATGGTCGTACTTTACCAGGAACTTGGTTGCAGCAACCTGGAAAATCTGGTCAGGTGACAACTAATATCAGTGATGGGGCATTTAGGCAATTAATTGGAGTAAATTTATTAAACAGTAGTAATTTAGCGAAGCAACCAATACAGTGGTTTTCGTCGTTGACAGAGCCACTGGTATTAGCTACCAGGCTAGTAGGGGCATATCGCTATCTGGATATCACTAATTTTGCTCAAACAGCTGGATGGCAAATTCAAGCTAATGGCAACACTTTGCTGATTGCTACCCCAAAAACACAAATCACAAATATTGTTCAGAGTCAGGAACCTCTATACGCGAGTGCCCCTTTTCAACACGATCAGATTCTTGTCGATTTAGATCATCCTACTCCCTGGCAAGTTGCACAAGGGTCAGCGATCGCCAAACCGCAAACTCCTTCCTCTGATCCAGATACGCCAACTCCCAAATCCAGTGTACCGCCAAATCGACAGTGGACAGTTACCCTGGATGGAATCGCTGAACCTGTTTTGATAGAACGCTATACCCCCCAGCCACCAGTAGCACCACCAACATTACTGCCAAACCTGCTCAAACAACTATCACCAGTTACACCAACAGAACCAATACCACTAGCCCCTGAACCACTAATTCAAAAAGTGGAGATGGTGAAAAACCAAACAATTATTAGTCTGAGCGTTCCCTTTGGTCTATCGCCGCAAGTTAGTACTATCGCTAACCCCAATCGCCTGATTATCGATATTCGACCCGATCCTCTAGAAGAACGAGACATTACTTGGGCCCCAGGATTGCGCTGGCGACAGCATTATGTCAACTTAGGCACAGAACGTTTTCCGATGGTCTGGTTAGAAGTTAATCCCCGCAAATTTGGGCTAACCTTGAAACCTATGTGGGCTAGTCCATCAGGACTAGCTGGTACTGCTCCCTTAATTCAAACAGCACAACGTTACTTAGCAGTAGCTGGAATTAATGGTGGTTATTTTAACCGTAATAATAAATTGCCATTGGGTGCGATTCGTCGAGATAGTCAGTGGTTATCAGGCCCGATTCTTAACCGAGGTGCGATCGCTTGGAATGATTCAGGCCAATTTTACTTCGGTCGTCTCACCTTGGAAGAAACTTTAACTACAGCAAATGACCAGCGCCTACCAATTCTATTTCTCAACAGTGGCTACATTCAAAGTGGCATTGCTCGTTACACCTCAGCTTGGGGATCAACTTACACACCCCTGACAGATAACGAAATTATCTTAGTAGTAGAAAAAGACCAAATTACTAATCAGTTACCAGGCGGCAAAGTTGGTACGACAGCGGTTCCCATTCCCCAGGATGGCTACCTGCTAACTTTACGCGCTAACGCTACGAGTGCTGCCTCCCAGCTACCTATTGGAAGCGCAGTAAGTATTTCCAGCGCCACTATTCCAGCTGATTTTAGTCGTTATCCCCACATTATCGGTGCTGGACCGCTATTAGTCCAAAATCGTCAAATTGTCCTTGATGCCAAAGGCGAAAAATTCAGCAATGCCTTTATTGCCGAAAGGGCTATTCGTAGCGGTATTTGCACAACAGAAACAGGCACACTGATGATTACTGCCACACATAATCGTGTCGGCGGTTATGGGCCTAATTTGGCAGAACATGCGCAATTGATGCAACTCATGGGCTGTGTGAATGCTCTAAATTTAGATGGCGGTAGTTCTACCAGCCTTTATTTAGGAGGGCAACTACTTGATCGATCGCCCAGTACCGCTGCTCGTGTTCATAACGGAATTGGTATTTTCCTGCAACCACGATAATCAGGGAATAGGGAATAGGGAATTCTTTTAATCACCAATGCTCTATTCCCTATTCCCAATCATTTTTTAAAGTTTAGAACAAGCTGTCATTTTGCTTGATGAAGACTTGGTGTAGAGATCAGAATTTTAGTAGTGATGGTTTACACCATAAGGTCTGATTTTGCTATGTTTATCAAAGTGCGACAAAATTGCTGATTTTCAAGGTTGCAAGATAGCGCCAGATTTTTTATCAATAGTTAAGAGTATCAACGGTTTGTTATGTCTTCAAATGAGGTAACTATGGCTCGATATCAAGAAACTACACAGACTGAAACTCTACACCTCCCTCCAAACATAACTTCCAGGGGCGTTGCTGCAACTGAATTACGTCCTTGGGGTGCTTTTACAGTTTTAGAAGAAGGGCGCGGATACAAAATTAAGCGCATCGAAGTTAAGCCTGGACACCGCCTCAGTCTACAAATGCACCATCACCGCAGCGAACATTGGATTGTCGTCTCTGGTACAGCTAGAGTAGTTTGTGGCGAGAAAGAAGTACTACTGAGCAATAATGAGTCAACTTATGTACCCCAATGTACATCTCATCGTTTAGAGAATCCTGGCGTCATCCCCTTGGTATTGATCGAAGTCCAAAATGGCGAATACTTGGGAGAAGATGATATTATCCGCTATCAAGATGACTATGCCCGTACCAAAGATTAAAACCAAAAGAACGTTATTAAAGCTCTGATGTCAAAGCTGAATACATTTTTGGGTAAACCGTCTTTGTAAACGAACTATTACACCCCAGAAGTCCCTACCTTGTTAAGGTGGGGACTGAAACATGTTAGTGTTATAAATGTAGTAATAGCGATCGCGCTCATGCCTTTGATGATTTGGAATTTTGCCCAAGCAAGGGTTAACCTATCTGTAAAATGGAAGATGGGGTATTCAATTGCAAAAAACGAGTTCCATGATTCATCTGAGTCAAGCAGCCGTAAGTGAGATTGGGCGAATCAAGTCCAAGCAGCCAAATGTCTTATTTCGATTGGCAGTAAAACCAGGTGGTTGTTCCGGGTTCTTTTATGATATGTCCTTCGATGAAACAATAAAAGTTGACGACCAGGTTTTCCACTTGGATGAGATTCAAGTAGTCATAGATGCCGCAAGCTTGAATTACCTCAACGGTTTGAGAGTTGATTATTCAGAAGACTTAATGGGTGGTGGTTTTCGCTTCCACAATCCCCAGGCGATCGCTACCTGTGGCTGTGGTAATTCCTTCTCCTTGAGTCCTTAATGATTGAACAATTAATCAAAAAACAGATGTTCAATCACTAAGGAAAAATAACAATTGACATAAAGCCGTAAAAAAAGATATAATCAGGATTTGTTAAAACTTAGACCATAAGCAGCTTTACGCGCTGTAACTCATGCCAACAATACAGCAGCTAATACGAAATGAGCGCGAACAAGCGCGTCAGAAAACCAAGTCCCCGGCTCTGAAACAATGTCCCCAACGTCGGGGAGTTTGTACCAGAGTATACACGACCACACCAAAAAAGCCTAACTCAGCCCTACGCAAAGTAGCAAGAGTCAGATTGACCTCTGGATTTGAAGTCACAGCTTACATTCCAGGCATTGGTCACAACTTACAAGAACACTCAGTTGTGATGATTCGTGGCGGTCGGGTTAAGGATCTACCAGGCGTGAGATACCACATTATCCGTGGCACCCTAGATACAGCCGGAGTCAAAGACCGCAAGCAAGGCCGTTCCAAGTATGGAACCAAGCGTCCCAAAGAAGCGAAAAAATAGGAGGATTAGGCGATTAATCGCATCCAACACGATTAATCGTCTACCTTCAAAGCGTCCAAGGGCAAAAGAAGGAGCGCCGTCTTTGTTCTAACAGTAGTTATGAAGACTGCGAAAGTCTGTTTCAAGAAATCAAGCAAGCTACATCTACACTAAGCGAGCAAGTGTAGAAGTTCTGAGAGGAAAATGCTGTAATCTACAGCTAATTTCTCATCTGAACATTAAAGTTTATAATCTTGTCGCCTTGAGTATTTCGTTGCAGGTAGCAAGTCAAACAAACAATTTTAGATTTTAGATTTGCGATAGCGTAGCGTTAGCGAGTTATCGAGCGTCTTTTGGATTGGTCGAACCCACAAGGGAATTAGGCTCACAGACTTTTGATTTGTTCAGATCCTTGCGATCGGAATATATACCGAAAACTTTTAATCCAAAATTCAAAATCTAAAATCAAGAATTGGCATTAAATTAAGTCAGCCTTGCTGCAACGGTCGAAAAAAATAGAGGAAGTCTGAGGGTTAGGTTCTACCGCTTTTAGTTTCCGGTGTCTGATAGCATATAATTTCGTTGCCAATTCCGAATTAAAGGTGAAGTATGTCTCGTCGTGGTGTTATTCAAAGGCGCCCAGTTCCGTCTGACTCCGTATATAACAGTCGCCTTGTAAGCATGATTATCAGACGGATCATGCGTCATGGCAAAAAATCACTTGCCGCACGCATTGTTTATGATGCATTAAAAACTATTGAAGAACGCACTGGTGCTGGTGCGTTGGAAACCTTTGAAAGAGCAGTGCGAAATGCCACGCCTTTAGTAGAAGTAAAGGCTCGGCGAGTTGGTGGAGCAACCTACCAAGTACCAATGGAAGTGCGTACAGAACGGGGCACTACTTTAGCACTGCGTTGGTTAGTGCAGTATTCTCGGTCTAGACCAGGCCGGACAATGGCCAGCAAACTGGCAAATGAGTTAATGGATGCTGCCAACGAAACTGGCAATGCCATTCGTAAACGGGAAGAAACGCACCGGATGGCGGAAGCTAACAAGGCATTTGCACATTATCGTTATTAAGTAAAAAAGCGATATATCGCCTTGTCTAAGGGGTATATCGTGGATTTACACAAAAAGACGGTTTTCCGTAAAAGTATAGAATCTTAACAAAGAGTAATATACAAGATATCATGAGGCAAAAACTATAGGAGGTAGCTGTGGCACGCACGATCCCGCTAGAGAAAGTACGCAACATTGGTATTGCGGCGCATATAGATGCGGGCAAAACAACAACAACAGAGAGAATATTATTTTACTCTGGGATAATTCATAAAATTGGCGAAGTTCATGAAGGAACTGCCGTCACAGACTGGATGGAGCAGGAGCGGGAGCGGGGAATTACCATTACTGCCGCTGCTATCAGTACCAGTTGGAAAGATCATCAAATTAACATTATCGATACTCCGGGTCACGTAGACTTCACAATTGAAGTTGAGCGTTCCATGCGCGTGTTAGATGGTGTAATCGCAGTATTTTGTTCTGTGGGTGGCGTGCAACCGCAGTCTGAGACCGTATGGCGACAAGCAGAACGCTACAAAGTTCCTCGGATAGCCTTTATCAACAAGATGGATCGCACCGGAGCGAACTTTTATAAAGTTCACGACCAAATCCGCGATCGCCTGCGGGCGAATGCGATCGCCATTCAACTACCAATCGGTAGTGAAAACGACTTCCAAGGTATCGTTGATCTAGTACGGCAACGTGCGTATATTTACGCAAATGACCAAGGAACCGATATCCAAGAAACCGATATCCCGGAAGCATTGCAAGCGCAGGTAGACGAATTCCGCACCAAGCTCATAGAAGCCGCGGCAGAAACCGATGATGCTCTGATGACTAAGTACTTCGACGGCGAAGAACTTACAGAACAGGAAGTTCGGACTGCCCTCCGTAAAGGCACAATTGCGGGGACAATTGTACCAGTGCTTTGCGGTTCGGCATTCAAAAACAAAGGCGTACAGTTGATGCTAGATGCCGTTGTCGATTACTTGCCAGCGCCAAGTGAAGTACCGCCAATTCAAGGCTTACTGCCGAATGGCGATACTGTTGAGCGGCGGGCTGATGACAACGAACCCCTAGCAGCTCTGGCATTCAAGATTATGGCTGACCCTTACGGTCGCCTGACATTTGTTCGCGTTTATTCTGGTGTCCTGAAAAAGGGCAGCTACGTTCTTAACGCTAGTAAGAATAAAAAAGAACGCATTTCCCGCTTAGTTCTAATGAAGGCAGACGATCGGCAAGATGTCGATGAACTGCGAGCGGGTGATTTGGGAGCAGCTTTAGGATTGAAAGACACCTTGACAGGTGACACGCTCTGTGATGATGCATCGCCAGTAATTCTGGAATCCCTATTCATCCCTGAGCCTGTAATCTCGGTGGCGGTTGAACCCAAAACCAAGAACGACATGGACAAGTTGTCCAAGGCTCTGCAATCTCTCTCAGAAGAAGATCCCACCTTCCGTGTCCGCGTCGATCCCGAAACAAACCAAACCGTGATCGCGGGAATGGGAGAGCTACACCTAGAAATTCTAGTAGACCGGATGTTACGAGAATTCAAGGTGGAAGCGAATGTAGGTGCGCCACAAGTAGCTTACCGAGAAACAATTCGGAAAGCTGTGAACAAAGTTGAGGGCAAATTCATCCGCCAAAGTGGTGGTAAAGGTCAATACGGTCACGTTGTGATCAATTTGGAGCCTGGAGACCCCGGTACTGGCTTTGAATTCGTTTCCAAAATTGCCGGCGGTTCAGTACCTAAAGAGTACGTTGGCCCCGCAGAACAAGGAATGAAAGAAAGCTGCGAATCCGGTGTTCTAGCGGGATATCCGTTAATTGACGTCAAAGCAACGCTAATTGATGGGTCATACCACGATGTAGACTCTTCGGAAATGGCTTTCAAAATCGCTGGCTCAATGGCGATGAAAGAGGCTGTGCTGAAAGCTTCACCCGTCCTCTTAGAGCCTATGATGAAAGTTGAGGTTGAAGTTCCTGAAGACTATATCGGGAACGTTATTGGCGACCTCATCGCCCGCCGAGGGCAGATTGAAAGCCAAAGCACCGAACAGGGACTCGCTAAGGTCGCATCCAAAGTTCCACTGGCGACCATGTTTGGCTACGCCACTGATATCCGGTCAAAAACGCAAGGTCGGGGTATCTTCACGATGGAGTTCAGCCACTACGAAGAGGTGCCTCGCAGCGTAGCTGAAACTATCATTGCAAAAAGCAAAGGGAACGCTTAGTTAAAATAAGGAAATGAGTATTCATGGCACGCGCAAAGTTTGAAAGGAATAAACCCCACATCAATATCGGTACAGTTGGCCACGTTGACCACGGTAAAACTACCTTGACAGCAGCCATCACCATGACCTTGGCAGCTATGGGTCAGGCTGTAGCTAAAGGCTACGACCAAATTGATAATGCCCCAGAAGAAAAGGCACGGGGTATTACCATCAATACCGCTCACGTAGAGTATGAAACTGCAAATCGACACTACGCTCACGTAGACTGTCCAGGACACGCTGACTATGTGAAGAACATGATCACCGGTGCTGCACAGATGGACGGAGGTATCCTTGTAGTTGCTGCTACCGATGGTCCTATGCCCCAAACCCGCGAACACATTCTGTTGGCAAAACAGGTTGGCGTTCCTAGTCTGGTTGTCTTCTTGAACAAAGAAGACTTGATGGATGACCCAGAACTCCTGGAACTAGTGGAACTAGAACTGAGAGAACTGTTAAGCAGCTATGATTTCCCTGGCGATGATATCCCTATTATCAAAGGCTCTGGTCTGCAAGCTCTGGAAGCAATGACCAAGAATCCCAAGACCCAACGCGGTGAAAATCCTTGGGTAGACAAAATCTATGAACTGATGGATGCTGTAGATTCTTACATTCCGACTCCTGAGCGGGATGTTGATAAACCCTTCCTGATGGCTGTAGAAGACGTGTTCTCAATCACAGGTCGTGGTACAGTAGCCACTGGTCGGATTGAACGGGGTGTAGTCAAAGTTGGCGATAACGTTGAACTAGTGGGTATCAGAGATACTCGTGCTACTACCGTAACTGGGATTGAAATGTTCAAGAAGAGTCTTGAGCAAGGTATGGCTGGAGATAACGCTGGCGTACTACTCCGGGGTATCCAGAAGGCTGATATTGAACGGGGTATGGTAATTGCCAAACCAGGTTCAATTAAACCTCATAATGAATTTGAAGGTGAAGTGTACGTCCTCACAGAAAAAGAAGGTGGTCGTAAGACTCCATTTTTCGCTGGCTACCGTCCCCAGTTCTACGTGCGGACAACCGATGTAACTGGTACTATCAAAGCCTACACCTCTGACGAAGGCAAAGAAGTAGAAATGGTGATGCCAGGCGATCGCATCAAGATGACAGTAGAATTGATCAACGCGATCGCGATTGAACAAGGAATGCGTTTCGCTATCCGCGAAGGTGGTCGCACCATCGGTGCTGGTGTCGTCTCCAAAATTATCAAGTAGCACCTTTTTGCTCATAACAAAGGAGCAGAGATGGAATGTATTTTGCCTCTCTGCTCCTTTCTCTTCCCTCTATAAATAAGGTAATAGGTTACAGGAGACAGGTAATAGTTTTCTGTAACCTTTACCCTGTAACCTTTGACCTGTAAATACTCCCCTAATTACGCAGAACCTGGAAAATTAAAGATGGCAACTCTACAGCAGCAGAAGATTAGAATTCGTTTACAAGCCTTTGATAGGCGGTTATTAGATACATCTTGCGAGAAGATTGTAGACACGGCTAACCGCACCAACGCTACAGCTATAGGCCCAATTCCTTTACCAACAAAACGCCGGATCTATTGTGTGCTGCGATCGCCTCACGTAGATAAAGATTCACGGGAACACTTTGAAACCCGTACACATCGCCGGATTATTGACATTTACCAGCCCTCTTCTAAGACTATTGATGCCCTGATGAAATTGGATCTACCATCGGGTGTAGATATTGAAGTCAAACTTTAATTTAGTCATTAGTCACTTGTACTGAGCGTAGTCGAAGTATTGGTCATTTGTCCTGTGCTAATGACAAAGGACAAAAAACAAATGACATTAGTATGAATATTTACACAGCCCTGAAGAAATATATCTCAGGGCTTTTATTTAGCTAGTAAACAAATGATAGAATGTAGATAAAGTACGGGAAAAGCAGAGAAAAAGAAATTTTAAAGATTAAGTTTATCCCAAAGCAACAATGACATCATCTTCTAAAATTGCAGTTCGCGAACTACCTCTGTTCCCGTTACCCGAAGTAGTTCTGTTTCCTACCAGGCCATTACCCCTGCACATCTTTGAATTTCGCTACCGAATCATGATGAATACGATTTTGGAGAGCGATCGCAGGTTCGGTGTTTTGATGTTCGATCCAGTCAAAGGTACAATTGCAAACACTGGTTGCTGTGCCGAAATCATTCATCACCAACGGCTGCCAGATGATCGGATCAAGATGATGACTTTAGGGCAGCAAAGATTTCGTGTATTAGAGTATGTTCGTGAAAAGCCATACCGCGTTGGCTTAGTTGAGTGGATTGAAGACCAACCACCGACTAAAGATTTGCGACCTTTATCAACTGAAGTAGAACAACTACTGCGAGATGTTGTACGTCTGTCAGCCAAATTAACCGAACAAAACATTGAATTACCAGAAGATTTGCCCGATCTACCAACAGAGTTATCTTATTGGGTAGCCAGTAATCTTTATGGTGTTGCCGCAGAGCAGCAATTATTGTTAGAAATGCAAGATACTGTAACTCGTCTAGAGCGAGAAGCAGAAATTTTAACTTCTACTCGGAATCACTTGGCAGCTCGCGCTGTTCTCAAAGATACATTTAGTCAAAAGTGAGAAGTTAGGAGTTAGGAGTGAGGAGTTAGGAGTGAGGAGTTAGGAATAAATAACAAAAAATAAAAGATTGGCAACTTATAATTTATATTCCCTACCTGATAACTAATAACTGATAACTCCTAAATCCTAACTCCTAACTCCTAACTCCTAACTCCTAACTAATAACTCCTCACTTTTGACTCCTAACTTTTTAAGTAACGGCGGTGATTGGTAGAACATTGTAAGCGCCAAGAATTTTTAAAATCTCTGTGTGGATAGTTAATTCTGCTAAAGCAGATTGCATTTGTGCTTCCTTGGCATCCGCTTCTAAATCCATGAAAAACAAGTATTCGCCTAGCGATCGCTTCGTCGGACGAGATTCAATCCGGCTGAGGTTAATTCCTCGTTGAGCAAATATTTGCAAAGGTTTGACCAATGCTCCGGGTGTGTTGGCAGGCATACTAAAAGCCAGCGATGTATGACTAGCAGGCGCTTTTGTTGCTTGGTATCCAGCGTCCACCTCACCCTGACTTACTACCCAAAAACGAGTAAAGTTTTCTGGATTGTCGTTGATACCACTAGCAAGTATCGGCAGGTTGTAGAGTTGAGCAGCTCTACTAGAAGCGATCGCTGCTGTTGTTGTCTCTTGCTCCAATCGCTGTAGTGCTTCGGTTGTAGAATTGCTGGGAATAATCTGTACAGTCGGGAGAAACCGCTCTAACCATCCCTGACATTGTGCCAAGGCTTGCGGGTGAGAATAAACAGTTTTAATCCTATCTAAATTAGACGCGCAAGAAATTAATGTATGGGCAATGGGTAATACCAAAGCCAACTGAATTCGCAAACTGTCCAATTGCCAAAGTGTATCCATTGTTGTAGTCACACTTCCTTCAATAGAATTTTCTACTGGCACAACAGCCAAGTGAGCTTGACCATCAGCAACAGCGTGCAGTGATTGGGGGATGGTGGGATAGGGACATAACCTAGCTTCAACTCCCGTATTTTTAATTAGCCAGTTGACATAAAAAACAGATGCTTGCTCTGTGTAAGTGCCGGGAGGCCCTAAATGTGCGATCAATAAAGTCATGCTTTTAGCCTTGAGTTGCGAGTTTAATGCGAAAACAGAGATTATGATATTTTGGTTTGGCAAATATATTCAACATCTACTCTTACTAAACACTGTTATCTCTAAAATTTACGCACTAAACGAATAGACCGAAATATGTATCCAGAAAAACAAGTTATGGAAATCAGTCTTCTAGCAGATAGATTTCCTAGCAGTTTTTAGTTAAAATCTTGAGAAGATTTAATGAACAATGATATTAATTTCTACCCAAATAAATAAGCATGTTCTTGATCTTATGTCAATAGTTAAATCCTGATCTATATTTATTAGACTAACGATAGAATGAGTGTATAAACTTTTTGCTAATGATGTATAGCTGATAAGCAATAATCATTTTTATAGTCAACAAATTTGGTACTTTTCTAATAATTAGAGCTAAGTTGTTAAAAAATATTAAAATTAAGAAACAAATATTTTTATTAGCTCATGGCTACCCGG
>CAXUOL010000092.1:0-14067 GCA_964252435.1 uncultured Nostoc sp. | reverse complement strand
AAACTTGGGCGGATAATTGCCTACAAAACTTTCTGCATCGATATCTATTGTTATCTGCTGAAATGGCAAGAATTTCTGGCAAGTATATGGATGCAATCGAGTTATACGATCGCGCCATTGCTAAAGCCGAAGAAAACGAATATCTTAACGAAGAAGCTCTCGCCAATGAACTTGCAGCCAAGTTTTATTTAGAATGGGGCAAAGAACGCATTGCCCAAGAGTATTTGATTAATGCTTACTATTGCTACACACGCTGGGATGCTAAAGCTAAAGTCGATGACTTAGAAGAGCGTTATCCACAATTGCTAGCCCCCATTTTACAACAAACGCGTTCACGAAGTGACTCTGAAAGAGTATCGCCTATCATACTTAGTCATACGATCACTAATATTGACAGCATTGCTACCTTCCACCCAAGCATTCACAAATCAGTAACCTCTAGCAGCAATACATCAGTAATGCTAGATTTAGCAACAGTTCTCAAAGCGTCTCAGACTCTCTCCGGTGAAATCAAACTGGATAAATTACTCACAAAGCTGCTACAAGTAGTGATTGAAAATGCTGGAGCAGATAAGTGTGCGTTACTACTGCTGAAAAAAGGTAAATTGGTAGTTGAGGCGACGGCTCAAGTTGGGCAGCAATCAACCATGCTACAGTCCATTTTTCTGGAAGATAGCGCAGATGTTCCCCATAGCTTAATTTATACCGTCAAACGCAGCCTGCAAACTACCATCATCCTTGATACAACAGTGGATTCGACGCTAATAGCTGACCCCTACATTATTCGTCAGCAACCCAAAAGCTTGCTATGTACGCCGATTCTCTATCAAGGCAAACTATTGGGAATTTTGTATTTAGAAAACAATCTTACAACTGGGGCGTTTACCAGCGATCGCGTCGAAATTCTCAATCTGTTATGTACTCAAACTGCAATCTCCCTGGAAAACGCTCAACTTTATCAGCAAGCACAAGATACTCTAAAAAACCTTGGACAGACCGAACAATTTTTGCGGTTAATTATTGACAATATCCCGCAGTCTGTTTTCTGGAAAGACCGCAATTGTGTTTATTTAGGCTGTAACCAAAACTTTGCTCAAACTTCGGGTGTAGGAGTGCCAGAAAATGTTATTGGTAAAACAGACTACGATCTATCTTGGACTCGTGAGCAAGCAGATGGATATGTAGAGTGCGATCGCCAAATTATGGAGTCTGGACAAGCTGAACTTAATATTATCGAAACATTGCAGCAAGCAGACGGAAAACAAATCTGGTCGAATACAAACAAAATTCCACTACGAGATAAAGAAGGAAACGTTTTTGGCATCCTTGGCACATGCGAAGACATCACCGAACCCAAGGAAGCACAACAATTGCTGCAACAACAAAAAGAACAATTAGAACAAGCCTTGCAAGAACTCCAAACGATGCAATTGCAACTAGTGCAGGGTGAAAAAATGTCTGCCCTTGGTAATTTGGTAGCAGGTGTTGCCCATGAAATCAACAATCCTGTCGGCTTCATTGCTGGCAACATTGAACCAGCCAAAGACTATATCAAAGATTTGTTTGGATTAATTAACCTTTATCAAGAGAAGTTCCCAGATCCCGGCTCAGATATTGAAGATGAGATTGATGCCATCGATTTAGACTATATACGAGAAGATTTACCTAAGTTACTGGACTCTATGAAACTGGGTGTTAACCGTATCCGCAGTATCAGCACTAGTCTACGAACCTTCTCTAGAGCAGATAAAGATTACAAAGTGCCCTTTAATATTCACGAAGGCATTGATAGTACTATTTTAATTCTGAGACATCGTTTAAAAGCCAACGAAAACCGTCCAGAAATTGTGGTGCTAAAAGAGTATGGCAAATTACCCTTAGTGGAATGCTTTGCTGGACAACTCAATCAGGTATTTATGAACTTGTTAGCAAATGCCATTGATGCACTTGAAGAATACAATACAAAACGGAGTTTGTCAGCCATTCTAGCCAACCCAAATCGCATCACTATTCAAACCCATGTAGCAGAATCAGGTCAGCACATTTTGATTAAGATTGCTGATAATGGAGTAGGGATGTCCGCAGAGGTCAAGCAACGAGTCTTTGACCATTTATTCACCACCAAGCCTGTAGGAAAAGGCACAGGATTGGGATTAGCGATCGCTCGTCAAATTGTGGTAGAAGGACATGGCGGTTCACTCTCCTGCACTTCCGAACCTGGACAGGGGACAGAGTTTATCATTCAAATTTCTACTCAACAACAGTGATGCTCAAATTATAGAAAGTCTGATTTGACAAGAGGCAGGGGGCAGGGAGCAAGGAGAAGAGTTTTTCCCTCAGCAAGAGCAGCACCCCGCCCTCTACCTCTTTTTAATGCCCAATATGCAAATTTTGTCGCACCTTCACTAACAGCTAATTTGGAAATTTAAGTAAAGTATTTGTCTAGTAAGGGTTTCAGGAATTTAAATTCAGTCTTCTTAAGATTTCCTTTATGAATAGACTCTAAACAAGCTGTTTGAGATCATAAAACTTTGTATGCTGAATTAATAGGTCTTAAATAGTTCTTTTAAAACTGGTGCAAGAAGATTTTCGGTTAATTGTTGATTTAGTTTTAGTTCTAGGCGTTGCAGCCTGTGGCGGACTATTAGCGGCACTTTTGCAACAACCCGTGCTGCTGGGGTATCTCATTGGCGGGATAGTCATTGGACCAACGGGACTGGGATTGATTAAAGAACTGATTCAAGTAGAGACTCTGGCACAATTTGGGGTCGCCTTTTTGTTATTCGCCTTGGGTGTGGAATTTTCCTTTGCGGAACTCAAGAAGGTAAAAGCGATCGCTCTTGGTGGAGGTGGACTTCAGATTGCTTTGACGATTTTGGTGACAGTTTTAGTATGCGGATTAAGCGGAGCCTGGGGAGCTTTACCTGCGAAGGGGATGTTTTTGGGGTGTATTCTCTCCTTGTCTTCCACAGCAGTTGTCCTTAAGTGTTTGATGGAGCGCAACGAAACAGAAACGCCCCACGGGCAAGTAATGCTAGGGATTTTGGTAGTCCAGGACTTAGCACTGGGACTAATGTTAGCAGTCTTACCAGCCCTCAATCAACCAGCAGAAACTATTGGCATTGCCGTCCTCACAGCGCTAGGTTCGATTGCTTTATTTGCTGCTGGGGCAGTAGCTGCGGGGATTTGGTTGATACCGCCTTTGTTGCAATTGCTAGCCCGTACCGAAAGTAAAGAACTTTTTTTATTAGGAGTTGTAGCGCTGTGTTTAGGCATTGCCCTATTGACAGAGCATTTGGGACTATCCATTGAGATGGGGGCATTTGTCGCGGGTTTGATGATTTCTGAAGTGGAGTACGCCGACCAAACCCTAACTTATGTCGAACCACTGCGAGATATCTTTGCCAGTTTGTTTTTTGCCGCTATTGGGATGTTAATTGATCCAGTGTTTTTGTGGAACAACCTGGAATTAATTTTGGGGTTGGTAGCAATAGTTTTTGTAGGTAAATTTTTGATTATCACGCCCTTGGTGAAACTGTTCCGCTATCCTTTGAAAACAGCGATAATCGCCGGTTTGGGATTGGCGCAAATTGGGGAATTTTCCTTTGTTCTCGCTAGCGAAGGGCAGTCTTTGGGGCTAGTGTCCCGACAAATATACTTATTAATTTTGGGAACTACCGCAGTCACTCTCATGCTGACTCCCTTTGTACTGCGGTTAGTGCCATTTTTATTTAACTTTGCCGAATCAATGCCTTGGTTGAAACCATACTTAGAAGAAGATGAGGCGCGGGATGTGTCGGAAGATTTGCCCTTCAAAGACCATGTAGTAGTTTGTGGCTATGGGCGAGTCGGCAAGAATTTGGTGAAGTTGTTGCAGCAACACGACCTACCTGTGGTGGTAATCGACCAATCAGAGAGGAGAATTCAGCAGTTACGTGAGGCTGGGGTGTCTTATGTCTATGGTAATTGCGTCAGTTTACACGTTCTAGAAACTGCCGGGGTGAATCATGCCAAAGGAATGGCGATCGCACTCCCAGATCCCATAAGTACTCGTCTTTGCTTGAAACGCGCTTTGGAATTGCGCCCAGAATTAGATTTGGTTGTCCGTGCTACCCAGGATAAAAATATTGAGGTGCTGTATCAATTAGGAGCTAGGGAAGTTGTGCAACCAGAGTTTGAAGCCAGTTTAGAAATGGCAACCTATTTATTAACTGGCTTAGGCTTGTTATCGTCAGCTGTGGTACAACGAGAAATGCAGCAAATCCGCAACGATCATTATTTAGATTTGCGGCCAGAGCGTTCTGCTACTGAAGTGGCTCGTGATTTGCGCCAAGCCACCCGCGATTTAAATCAGCGTTGGTATCCTTTACCAGCTAATTCGCCCTTAATTGGTATGAGTATAGAAGAGGCGGATATGCGCTATTTAACAGGAGTGAGTTTGATGGCAATTCGCCGCGCTAACGGCGATGAAATTGATTATCCCAATAATCAAACCAAATTGGCAGAAGGCGATCGCTTGTTGGTGGTGGGAGCAGATGAAGAACTAGCGGCTTTAGCAGAATTAGCTAAAGGACAAGCTGTTGTTCCTGGAGAAAATAGTGCTTGTCAGTGGGTTACAGTCAATGCAGATGCGCCAACGCTAGGTAAAACCCTTAAAGATTTAGATATCGGTAAACAGTATGGAGTACAGGTACAGGCGATCCGGCGCGATGGTAAATTTATTCGCTATCCTGATGGTGGCATGGACTTGCGAATTGGCGACCAAGTATTATTATGTGGTGGCTTGACAGGTTTGAGTCAACTAGAACAGTTATTTGCCGTTGCTAATAAAGTACCCCTTTCTATTCCAGTAGTGAAAGCTGGTGAGGCAGAAGCGCTCAAAGAGTTTCTGCCTGCGGATAATTGGCAAGAATAGTTAAGAGTTATGCTGGATTTTAGACTAGATGCACGATAAGAGAACGTAAGGCAACTGGAATTACGAAGAGGGCTTTAGAAGTTCCCCCCTTTTTAAGCTACGGTGTATACACAAGTCCTAAAATCCTTGCTTGGTAAGATACAAGCCTTGTTAGGCAAGGTTTTGAGTTCAGCAAACTGATTATCAATAGTCGAAGTTTATTGATAGAGGTCTAACGAAAAATCAAGGATTTTAAAAAGAATTTTCCGTTGTTTTTCGTCGATTTGGTTCCCAACTCGACTTGTGTATACACGGTAGCCCTTTTAAAGGTGAACCTACGTTCCAGACTTCAGAGTGTAAGTCTTAGTAAAGTATACTAAGATATAAGCATTTAAGAAAAGCTGGTAGTAAAGTCTATCTAATTAGGGTAGAACAAGTAGCAACAATAGCCAAAATTGAACGTCTGCAACGAGTTTATAGATACGTTGCTACAAGCTTCCAAGTACCTAATGGAAAACCATTTAAATATAAAGAAGATTAATTATTTATAGTTTTCGCATACTATTTACGCAAGAAATGCTTTTTTGTTCAAAGTCCAAAGTTTTCAAGCTGATTCTAAAGTAAGTTATTATGATATCCTCATCCCGCTCATTGAAAGTCTCAGCACAACATATTAAAGATGTTAAAGAAGCTGTCCGAAAGAAAGGATTTTCTAGCCAGAATGATTTGGCTACTAAATTAAACCTAGCCCGTGCTACTGTTTCCCATTTTCTCAATGGTCAATCCATTGACTTTGGTAATTTTAAAGAGATTAGTGAAAAATTAGGATTTGATTGGCAAAATATTGTAGCCTCAGATACTGCAACAATTGATAATGATACAGAAGCAGACTCCTTTTATATATTACCTTCCATTTTTCAAGAATGTTGTAAAGAGATTTGTAAGCCCGGAAGTCTTTTGCGAATAGAAGCTCCTAAAAAAATGGGTAAAAGCTCCCTTATGGGGGAGATGGCTAAGTTTGCTCAGAAGCAAGGCTATCGAGTTGTATTTTTTAATCTCCGGTTAGCTGAAGTCAAAGATTTTGAAAATCTCGAGCATTTCTTACGTTGGTTTTGTCTTCTAATCGCCCAAAAATTGGATTTATCTCCCAATGTTGATGAACACTGGAATAAGCAAGTAGGCAACAACATGATTAAATGTCAAACCTATTTTGAAAAATATCTATTAACAGGAGACAAACCCCTCGTTTTATTGTTGGATGACATAGATAAGATTTTTCCTTATAGCGACATAGCTAAAGACTTTTTTAGCTTGTTACGCACTTGCCATGAAGAAGCTAAGATTAATGATGTTTGGAAACAACTTAGGGTTGTTTTAGCTTATACAGAACCTTATTCTAAAATTGAGTTGCGTCAATCTCCTTTTAATGCAGGTAAAGAAATGAGATTACCAGAGCTAACTCCAGAAGAAATACAATATTTATCACAAAAGTATGACCTCAATTTAGAGATTAATCAAATTAATCAGTTGATGAATCTAATCGGTGGACATCCTGACTTAATCAAAAAAACATTTGAATATTTTTTACCTTCTGATACTAACTCTATAGAAAATTTTTTGACAGAAGAAATTGAATTAAAAATTTATCATGAACATCTTCAACAGCATTGGGAAACTTTACGAATTAATTTAGAACTAATTAAACCTTTTAAACAAGTTGTTTTTTCAGATGTTCCTGTGGATTTATATCTCACATTCGACCTCGAACAAATTCAAAAGTTAAAAAATTTAGGGCTAATTAAAATTCAAAAAAATAAAGCAGTGCCTCGCTATGAGTTATATCGTCAATATTTCTGTAAACGTTTAGAAAGCAATGAGGTCTAAATGAATCAACAATTTAACTCAGATGATATCTATAAACTAGGAGGATGTCTTGACCCCGAAGACAGCACTTATGTGGTGCGACAAGCAGATGCTGAACTTTGTCAAAGTTTAAGGGAGGGAAAATATTGCTATATTTTAAATTCTCGCCAAATGGGTAAATCCAGCTTGCGGGTTCAGGCAATGCAAAAATTGAGGGATGAAAATATTATCTGTGTGGCGATCGATATTAGTACACTCAGTGAAAAACAGGTATCACCAGAACAATGGTATGGTGGTTTCCTTCATCATATAGTCAAGCAAATACCGATTCAATTAGATTTAAGTAACTGGTTAAAAGAACATCATTATCTGTCTCCCTTAAAGCAACTCAGTGTATTTATAGACGAGGAAATTTTATTTAAGATTTCCCAGAATATAGTCATATTCATTGATGAAATAGATCGAGTACTCGATTTAAATTTTAAGGAGGACTTTTTCACATTTATTAGAGAGTTATATAATCAACGTGCTAATACTCCAAAATACAAGCAACTGACTTTCGCACTCTTAGGAGTCGCTCAACCCTCAGACTTTATTGAAAATAATAATAAAACACCGTTTAATATTAACATTAAATATATTCAATTAAGCGGATTTAAACTAGAAGAAACAGAACCTTTACAGAAAGGATTTCTTGAGCAAATATGCGATTCAAAAAAATTGCTAGAGGAAATTTTAAATTGGACAAGTGGACAACCTTTCCTAACACAATTAGTTTGCCACTTAATTTACGCAGAACTGAACTCATTATCGATTAATTCAGAGTCGTTGTCGTTATTTGTTCACCAATTAGTCCAATCTCAGATTATTGATAATTGGCAAGATCGAGATTATCAAAATCACTTTATAACTATCCATGACCGTTTTAATAAAAATTCTAACACAGAGATTAGTTATAATAGCTTACTAATTTATCAAAGATTATTACATAACGAGCAAATTAATTTTGATTCAAATAATTCCTGTCATTGGGAATTAATTTTATCTGGTTTAGTTGATAAGAAAAATCAATGTTTAGTCATAAAGAGTGAAATTTATCAAAGAATTTTTAATTTATCATGGCTGAATAAACAGCTAGATAGCTTGAGCAATCCAAAATCAAATTATAAACCTCATTTAGCTCAATGTTTATCCTTCTCATACATTCCTGATTATCTGAATAGATTAGAGACTAATAGCTTTATTAAAGTAGGTCAAGATATACTGATTGGTATGGGTTTTAAACAAGCCAAAATGCTTTTTTATCAAGATAATATTGTTGTCTTTAAAGATACTATAATTCGTGAATCTAGTGATGGAATGTTTCGTGCAGAAGAAACATGGCTGGTTGCTTTCGTCCGTATTCAACCTAAAGCTTCTAACGCCGTTTCTGGGTGGAATGACTTAAGTTTTATTTTACAAACAGCCCAAAAACCCAAAGTCGAAAATCTCCTCACAGTCTTTTTTGACAAATTGTCCCTAGAAGACTTGACTCAATATCATCAAACTGCTAAAAGAGCCAAAATAAAAAGTGCTATTATCTCAGATATTTTTGCAACTGATTTAGTCTTAGATTACAGTTATTCAACAGTTGGGACAGTGGAAGATCCTCGTTTTTCTTTTGCTCAACTGCGGGAACGCATGAAGCGACAAGCAAATGATGCAACGTGGCGGACTCAGTTTCAATCCTTAACTGCCCTCCCGACTCGTGTCAAACCACAACAAAGTGACTCTATTTTAGAAGAAGCTGACTTGATTCGCGCAGCATTCAAGACACATTTTTTTCTCTTATTAGGAGAACCTGGTGCAGGGAAAACAACCAGTCTGCAAGTATTGGCAGAAGAATTAGCATCTGCTGGCGGATACACACCCGTTTTGATGCCCTTAAATCACTATAGCGGCGATCTCCTAGTGGATTTAGGCAAAGTTCTCGGTGAAGAAACAAAACCACTATCCAAAGAACATACGCTTGCCCTATTGTTCTCCGGTTCTCTCACCATCATCCTTGATGGCATTAATGAAGTACAACAGCCTCAATTACAGGCTAAAATTGTCCAAGAAATCAATCAATTTACTCAGCCTGAGCATCCCGCCACCCGTTCTCAATGGATTGTCTCTGGTCGCAAGTATGATTACGCTCAAGCTCGTCGAGCTAAAGAAGAAAGTAATTTAAAGTATTTAGAACAGCACACTTGGGAATTACAGCCGCTTACGCCTGACTTAATTTATACCTTCCTCACTGTTGGATTAGGAAATACCACCGGAAAAGAAGTCTATAACGCCCTCAGTCCTACTGTTCGACAAATTTGCAGTAATCCCTTGCTATTAAATATGGTAGTCACCGTATGTCGGGAAACCAAGCAGATTCCCAAAGGACGTGGGTCACTCTATCATCAGTTTATCGATCTCTTGCTCCAGTGGGGAGAAGAACGTGATAGTAACAAGAAACAACTAAAAACCCTTTCAAAAGCTCTGTGGAAAACTTCAACCCCTAAGAGCGATCAACCCCTAACCCCTGAAACCTATCGAAAAATTGTTAACTCTGCCTTAACCACTTTAGCATCAGAGATGGTCACGACTGCGATCGCTTGGAAAGAGGCAAGAGTCCCGATGCTCAAAGAGTTACAGAAAATTGGCGACCCCCAAGAAGACGCTCCTAATATATTGTGGGAGGATTTAATTCGGCGGGGAATTTTGAAGCGCAACGGGAGTCGTCTCTCATTTTTTCATCATACTTTTCAGGAATACTTCAAAGCCTTTGCGATCAGCCATTTACCCACAGAAACATTAATTCCGACAGAAGGAGTGCAAGGGCAACAGCGAGAAGTGGTGGTTTTTGTGGCGGGTATAATAGCTAATCCTAACCCTTTAGTGGAACGAGCCTTAGAATCTGATTTTAATTTAGCTTATGACCTAAGTCGTGAAACCATCCATCAGATTAATCAACCTTTACTTCACCGCATCGCAGAGAAGTTGTGGATTGATGTGCTGTGGGGTGGGAGAGGGTGGCGTGGCTCGCAACAGCTGGTAGCACAAAAATTTGTGGGTCTTGCTAACCAACTAGGAGAAACCCCTGAACAATTAGCTAGAGCTATTCGACAGCCCTCTAATGAAAAAATATTTCTTGAAGAATTACTTAGGTTTTATGAAGAATTGGGGGATACGTCCTCCCGAACGGAAATATTTGTCCGTTTGGGGATAACAACTCCTGAAGAAGTTCCTAGTGACTTACTCTGTCAAGCAGCATCTGCTGCTAAAGATGCAGGTAACTACCAAGAAGCTCTTGATTTATACACTAGATATTTGCAACTCAATCCGCAAGACGGCATAGTCTACAATAATCGGGCTTTGGTTTATCAAAACTTACAAAAACATCAAGAAGCTCTTGCAGATTTTAGGCGTGCTATTGAACTTAACCCCAATAATGGAGTCAACCGAACCAACCTTGCTACATTGCTCATTGAACTAGATCAAAAAGAAGAAGCTCTAAAGCAGTTGCAAACAGCCATTTATGCGAATCATAACTTTCCTACAACCTATTTTAAACTAGGAACTCTTTTAGTAGAAAATACCCCAGAAGAGGCACTCCCTTATCTAGAGAGAGCCGTTGAAATCGCAGAACCGCAAAACCTGATAAATTACACCGAAAAATTAGCTGAAGTTCAAGACAAAACGCATGCGTGGCGGGGAGCAATTCGTTCTTTCAAACATCTGATTGAATTAAATCCAACCTCTTACAAAGTCAAACGATGGAAACAAAAAATTGCTCAGATACGTAAGAAATTAGATGAAGCCGAAGAACAACGTTCTATCCGAGAACGACTGCAACAGCAAGGAGAGGTACAACTTTTTGACTTAGCAGAGGAATTTTTCAAAGTTATCGGTTTTAAGTGTTCTTATGCTACGACTACATGGCTTATGGCTGAGGCAGACAAATCTGGTCTTCCTTCCCTCTTACCTGTATATGTCGTTGATGTTCCCAACTTAACTGGATCTCAAATTCGGGACGCAGTTGAATCTCTTCCTTCTCAAGGTGCATCTGCTGAAAGTCTTGTCCTGTTTACCCCGGCTGAAGTCTTATCCCAAGATGCGCGTATGCAGTTACTTGCTTATCAGTCTGAGCGTCCTATCAGCCTGATTACCTCCCTAGAAGCACAAGCTGCTTTACTTGAAGGCACAAAAAAATGTTCTGAACTGCTAGATCAAGTTTTGAAGCAAGCAAAAACGGGAAGTAACCCATTCAGAATGACCAATGTGGTACAAGGACGCTTAGATTTTTTTGGTCGCACAGAAGATATCCGCGAAATACTAACTTCGATTCAAAATCATCAATTGGTTGGTCTATACGGGATTCATAAAATTGGCAAATCCAGTCTAATGCGACACATCCAACAAAATTTAATCGCCTACCACCGGAATATTACTCCTCTATGGATAGAAATCAATGAGCATATTAAAAGTGCTTGTGATTTATATCTTCGGATTCTCGAAGCATTGCCGGATGAGATTGAAATTTTTTCACAAGGAGTGATTTCAACTTCGGATTTTGAACGCTATTTAAAAAAATTCCAACAGCGTCAAGAGAATAAATATGCTGGACATCGTATTGTTTTGTTTTTAGATGAATATGCTTATCTCATTCCCAATAGTTTTGGTAATGGGGGAATTCAAAACTATTTAGAAGTGCTAGGTATTTTCAAAACCCTCTACCAACAAGGACGGTGGTTTTACTTCCTTCCCTGCGGTCGGACGACAGCACTGAGTCGAGTCGGGAGTTGGCAAGAAAAGGAAAATCCTTTTATCGGCATTTTACAGGAAAAGTTATTAAAGCCGTTTACCAAAACTGAAACCGACGAAATGATGAAGGCTTTAGGGGCTAAAAAGGCTATTGAATTTACCGAAGCCGCTTTAGAAAAAATCTTTGCCATTACAGGGGGACATCCTCAATTTACCAGGATCTTGGGCGACTATATCTCTCAACAGCCTTCTGGAGAAGATGTTCGAGCCAATTACGTTGAAGTAGCTGCTAACAATTATCTCCAAAATGGGGCAGATCGGGGTTTGTTGCAAGCCATTTATGAAGAAAGATTAGACGTGAAAGAACAAGAGATTGCCGAGCTACTTGCAATTAGTTCTCAGCCTTTATTGCGGAAGCAGTTGATTCCTCAAGATGCTTCTACAGAAGAACGTCGTTGTCTGCGAAATGCGATTGATAATCTTTTAGCTACAAGTGTACTCAAAAATAATTCACAGGATCAAATCTGCCATAGTTATGAATTGTTACGTCGAGTGATTGAACAGGAAATGGGAGAACCAAGACGGACAAAAGTGATGGCACAATTATCAAAACTCAACCCACTACCGCCTCAGCCTTTAAAGCAATCTCCTCAATCTTCATCAAGAAGCAGTCAACGTCTTCCAGCCGATCTGGGTGGGGAGTCATTTCAACACTTACCTCAGCAAAACTACGAAGCAAGTTCTGTCGGCAGAAATCGCTCTAAAAAGAAAATCAGAAATAAAACCAGCAATCAAGCAGCATCTATTATTATTATTATCAGTTTAGCCTTTGTAATTTTAGCTGTTGTTCTTTGGGCTGTGAGCATTTTTATTGCACCTAGATGATTTTAGTTAATAACCCTTTTTTGCCATTTTTTGAAAATAATAGTCTCAGCCAGCTTTTAGGATTCTGATTGAATGAAGATTTGGAGTTTTATTTTCTAATAGAAACTAAAAGTTATAGACAAAATATGAAAACTAAAACCTTGTGGTGACTACAGGAGGGTTCTAACAATTTCAAATTCTTATGAATGATTTAGGATTGCTATAGCAATCCTAAATCATATCCGGTAAATTACTTGTGATATGTCATTGCGTTGGCGTAAGCCTTCCCGTAGGGTACGGAACAAAGTGAACTGAGGCAATCGCAAGGCTTTTGGGATTGCAACTCTTGGAGACGCTCCGCGAACGCTCCGCTCGCAATCACAAGTTTTTAGCCGGATATGATATCATTCATAAACTTCTTTTATTCTTCTCTTGGCAGCTTCTCTGCGAGACGCTGCGCGTTGGCGGAAGTATCTTGCAGAGATGGTGGTTCGATAATTTTCACAACTTATACTGATTTCAGTCATTAAGTTAAAAGTCATTCAGTAGTCCGACACAAGTTATCCAATTTTAAAAGTAACTCTGCCTAATTGTTAAATACAATATCAATAAGAGAAAGATAAGCAAAGAAGCATTCTTTGATAGTTGATATATAACCAACAATTAACTCGAGGAGAAGTAGCTATGAATTTCAATTTTTTTCAAAAATCATCACCTGATGCTGCTGCTGAACGAGAGTTTGAACTAGAGGTAAAACAAGAGTTTTTTCGTCAACTTCGTCTCAGATTTTATATATCGTTAGCAGTCAGTACAGCTTCTACAATTGTAGCATTATCAGGAGTTGTATTATTATATTTTGGTCAAGTTTCTGAAGCCACTCTTATCGGAGCAACAGGTGTTTTATCAAGTATTGTCAGCATTAATTCTTTAAAGGAAACTAAAGAACTGGACTTGAGACTAAAAAGCACAAAAGGTCTCAGCGATGCTGAGTTAAAAAGTCTCGAATCCCAAAATCAAAAAATTTAGGAACTAAGTAAATTTTTGCTGGCGAAAACTCCTAAATTGTTGAGAGTGATATAAGCACAGCCAAATTGAAGCATAGCCAAGTAATTGTCAGCATTTTTTCCAACGGATGAAAATACGTCGAAATTGGTTCATCCAACAATGAGTTCGTTCCAATACCCTGAGAGTAGAGTCGACGGGCTATTCCTCTCTTCCGACCCCTTTTTTCTTCTGAATCTAGCTTTTTTAGTCTAGTTACCGGTGCAAAACTAAATTTCCAAAAAATAAGCATACGGATTTAAGATGTTTCCAGGAACTAAAACCAAGGTTTTTAGGCTTTATAGAATGAGCCTTCTGAGTTTCGCACCGGGAACTAGTCTAAACGCCAATAACTCTTAACTTCTAACTCGTTTTTGGTTTAATATAAGCGATCGCTTGTTTCCAAACGGTGATTTGCTGACTGTTTTCATCCGCAATACAGATACACTGTGGATCTTGCCATACAACCTTTCCTGTGAGTACATCCTGAGTCAGCAGCTTTAACTCTACTGGTGTTGTTTGTTTAATCAGGTTTTGGACTTGTCTAATACTGGGTAAAGTGGTGTCAAATTCGGTAAGCATTTTTAGTAAAGATGAACCTACAAGGCAAAATAAAGAGTAACTAATCC
>CAXUOL010000091.1:0-14073 GCA_964252435.1 uncultured Nostoc sp. | reverse complement strand
TCCCCATTCCCCATTCTCCATGCCCCATGCCCTATTCCCTATTTTTACCTCACCTCTGCCACAGATTGACGTGCTGTTCGCATAGCTTGAACAAATTGCTCAAACAAGTAATCAGCATCGTGTGGGCCAGGACTAGCTTCTGGATGATACTGTACGGAGAACACAGGTAGAGATTTGTGCCGTACTCCGGCAATGGTGCGATCGTTTAAATTTAGGTGACTGATTTCTACAACTGCCGTAGGTAAAGAATCTGGGTCAATTGCAAAACTATGGTTTTGGCTGGTAATTTCTACTCGTTGTTGTAAACCAGCAGGCTGATTCAAACCACGATGACCAAATTTGAGTTTATAGGTTTCTGCCCCTAGTGCATGACCTAAAATTTGGTGTCCCATACAAATACCAAAGATGGGTTTTTCACTTAGCAGGAGTGCTTTGGCAGTTACAATCCCTTCAGTGACGGCAGCAGGGTCGCCAGGCCCATTAGAAAGAAACACACCATCTGGATTATATTTGAGAATTTCCTCTGGTGGTGTATCAGCGGGTACAACAATTACCCGGCAACCATAACTTACTAAGCGACGTAAGATATTACGTTTTACACCAAAGTCAAGGGCAACAACGGTAAAGGCTTCCCCAAGATTTTCCGCAGTCTCAGAGTTAAATTCCCAAGCTGGAATTGTGGGATCAGACCATTCATAAGCCGTTGAGGTAGTGACTTCACGAACCAGATTCAATCCTGCCATGTTGGGGGCTGCTAGTACCTGTTCTAACAATTCCGCTTCATCGAGAATGGCTGTAGAAATGCCACCGTTCATCGCTCCGAACATCCGAATTTTGCGGGTGAGGGCACGGGTATCGATGCCGTAAATCCCTGGTATTTGGTTTTGTTTGAGGTAGTCAGGTAAAGATTGTGTCGATCGCCAGTTACTTGGACGGTGACAAATATTCCGAGCGATCGCACCCCGCACTTGGGGCTTATCTGATTCTTCATCTTCCAGATTGACGCCAGTATTCCCCAATTCAGGATAGGTAAAAATCACAATCTGACCGCGGTAACTAGGGTCAGTCAAGACTTCTTGATAGCCTGTCATGCCAGTGTTGAACACCACTTCTCCGATCGCGGTTCCCGTCGCACCAAAAGACCAACCGCGATAAGTGGTTCCATCTGCTAAAACAAGTAAAGCTGGTATTGAGTCAGTCAGGGGCATAGGTGATAGGATTGGGGATTGGGCATGGAGCATTGGGCGTTAGGAGTGCTGAGTTAGGAGTTAGGAGTTAAAAGTTAGGAGTTTTGTTCATCTCCTTGTCCCCTCATCTCCCTTATCCCCATTCCCCAATACTGCAATTGTTAATTATCTCATGAGTTGAGCAATTGGGAGTTTTTAAGATAGTTAATTAAAATTAAAAGGGAATTAAAGTAGCGGGAGTGGATTTGGCAAAGCTTGGGCAGTTAAAATTAATTATGCTTCAGTCTTTTTTATCCCGTGCAACCCTAATTTTTGTATCAAGCGCTCTAGCGGTTTTGTGCGTTGCCTGTAGTGAAGACAAACAGAACACCGCTACTGGTGGCGATGAGCAACCTACGCCAATTGGGGATCTAGCACCAGTCAAGCCTAGCGTTGAACCAGTAAGACCAGCAGCTACCCCAGAAGCGCAGCCGCTAGATCCGTTTGAAAGTGAACCAAGTCTTTTTGAGATGGGACGAGACAAAGCTGTTGGCGCTTGGAGTATCAGCCAATCGGCTCAATCTCCAGATGATTGGAAATTGGTGGCGAGTCAGTACCAGGAAGCGATCGCGCTGATGCAAAAAGTGCGGCGACAAAGTCCAGAATTTGCGATCGCTCAAACCAAAATCACGGAATATCGCCGCCAAGTTAAATATGCCCAACAGCAAGCTAATCCTCGCCCTGTTGCAGTTAGAGTACCTCATAAAATAGTAGTTGTTGTTCCCCAGAGAGAAACTATACCAAAGTTCACCTTACCTGCACGAGAAACAAAACCGTTATTACCAGAGCCTGGTTTGCCCTCATCAGCAGTGGTGATTCCCGATGAAGCAGTATTTACAGCCCCGATAAAAAGGCGAATTGGTGGTACGCCGATTGTAGAAGTTACTTTCAATGGCCAGCAACAATTTGAGATGATTGTGGATACGGGAGCAAGTGGGACTGTAATTACCCAAGATATGGCTAATGCTTTAGGAATCGTCACAGTAGGAAAAGCTAAGGCAAACACCGCAAGTTCCAGAGCGGTAGAATTTCCTGTGGGCTATGTTAATTCGATGGCAGTTGGTGGGGTAATAGTGAAAAAAATACCAGTAGCGATCGCCGGGGCTGAACTAGAAACTGGACTTCTAGGACATGACTTTTTTGGCAACTACGATGTCACAATTAAGCGTAATGTCATAGAATTTCGCCCGCAATTGCGATCGCAAATCAATTCCCCAGAAACTCCACTAACTGCTCCAACTTCGTCCAAGCCGCCCCGCTTTGTAGGATATCCTTAGCGATTTTAATACCCTGGGCGTGATCTAGGAAGGCGATCGTACCCGCTACTTGCAGTGCCAACGACGCATTTAAGGCAACTGCATCTTGTTGCGCCTGAGTTCCTTTACCTTGGAGTACAGCCTTGAGAATCAGTGCATTCTCTTGGACATCTCCACCCCGAAGCATACCTATGGAAGCAGGCGTTAAATCCAAATCTAGGGGATTAATGGTAGTTAACTGTACTTCTCCCTCCGATAACACCGCCAAGTCAGTTAAATCTCCTAACCCAGCCTCATCAAGTTTTTCTCGCCCATGCAGCACAATCGCCTTTTCCTTACCCAAATTTTGTAAAGCTTCGGCAACAGTTGCCAAAAGTTTGGGAGTAAATAAACCCACTACCTGCCCAGTTGGACGCAAGGGATTTACTAACGGCCCGAGCAAATTAAAAATTGTTCGCACTTTCAAAGTCCGCCGTAATGACGCAACCGCCTTGAGTGCTGGATGCCAACCAGGGGCAAACAAGAAAGTGATCCCGACTTCTTGTAGTGCTGCTTGTACTTTTTCACTAGAGGCACTCAAGTTTACACCCAAGGCTTCCAATACATCTGCACTTCCCGTGAGACTTGAGGCTGAACGATTGCCGTGTTTAGCAACGGGTACGCCAGATGCAGCGGCAACAAATGCAACTGCTGTAGAAATATTGAAAGTTGATGAACCATCTCCACCCGTGCCACAGGTATCTATTACAGTGCTGAGTGGTGAGTGCTGAGTGGTGAGTGATGAATGCTGAGTGCTGAGTGGGGAACATTGAGATTGTAATACTTCAGCCATACCAGTTAACTCATCGGCAGAAATGCCTCTAAAGTTCAGCGCTGTTAATATAGCCCCTGATAACTCTGGGGGAACCGCTTCACTGAGCCAACCTTGCATCAATTCAGCAGCTTGAGTACGGGATAAGGATTGGCCATCTATTAATTGTTGCAGCAGGACATACCAGCTAACAGAAGATTCTTGGGCAGAGATTGGAGAAGTTGCCATAGCTAAGGTTTTTGTGGGTATGGGAGCCATCCTATCGAAAAATGAGAAAGGAGCAGCCAAGGTTGGGAAACTAAAATCCCAACCTTTTGCTGTTCTTAGGAGTTGACATTTAAGCAATTACTTATGTATTCTATAAATAGTTAAGCGTTTGCTTAAATATATGGTTAATAGGAATGAGTAGACCTGCTGCCAGTGCCGATGTTTTTGTGGCGATCGCAGATCCCACACGCAGGGCGCTACTGGATCTGTTACGTAGTGGTGAGCAACCAGTTAAAGAGCTAGCCCAGCCATTTGCCATGAGCTTGCCAGCTATTTCTCAGCACTTACAGATTCTTTGCGAAGCAGGTTTAGTACAAATGCGAAAAGCAGGGCGACAGCGTTTCTATCGGCTAAACCCGGAGCCATTGAAACAGATATCTGAATGGATAGCTGATTACGAGCAGTTTTGGCAAGAAAAACTCGATGCCCTTGGCAATTATTTGGAGGAAAATTGATGCTCCGAAACTTGAATATGGAAGTGTTCTATCCCTATCCTCCCCAGCGGGTTTGGCAGGTACTCACTAACCGTCAGGCATTGGCAGTATGGCTAATGGAAAACGACTTTGAGCCGCGTTTGGGACACAAATTCCGATTTGTGCATTCGACATTGCCAGGGCTGGGGGGAGAAATAGACTGTCAGGTAATTGAACTTGATGAGCCAAGACGATTGGCATTCACTTGGCAAGACAGTATGATGTGCCAGCCTTCAGTTGTTACCTGGACAATCCAACCCGTAGTTGGGGGTACGAAACTTCTACTCGAACATAAAGGTTTGATTCAAAAAACCATCAAGCTGAATGAACCAATGAAACTTTCCCAACCGTGGCAAGGCAAATTGTATGAGTCCAAGGCAGGGATGCAGACAATAATACCAAATAATCGCAGCACTGTATTCTCATCAATACCAGTTGGCAAATATGAGGCATTAGATAGTATCGTTCTTAGTTATTTTCTTAATGGTGGATGGAACTACAGTTTACATGAAAAACTACCGCAAATCTTAGCTACACTCTGCACAAATTAGAGTGGCAATTCACATATTGCACATCAATATCTACATTGAAATTCAAAGCTTGGCAACATGATAATTTGTGGTTAGACGAGTATTAGCCAAGCCAAATTAAATTGAGCTTTTGGAAAATTCAATATGAATAAACAGACTTTTGTTGACACAGAAGCTGAAACATGGTTTGAGTTTCAGCCTGTTCCAGGTACAAAATTATTGCCATTAGCTGAACCAGTGCCAAAAGGTTCAATTCATAGACTACAAATGATTGCTGACACAGTGATTCCAGTTCACTACCATCCTTGTGATGAATATGTTTATGTCCTGAAGGGAACTATTGAAACTGCTGGACGCGAATGCAAAGCAGGAACATTTTGGTTTACACCCGCTCATACCCAGAATGGCCCTCACAAAGCAATTACGTCCGTTGAGATTATGACAATTCGTCTTGGTGAGATGGGAATATTTGAGGAGTTATAAAAATCCTAATTTCTTCAAAAAATAGCCTAAGCATTTTATTAAAAACATATTTTTTAATGAATAGTTTGTCTTGTTCGGAGGTATCAAATATGAGTTTTAAAAGTCAACTCAGCATCCCAATGATTATTCAACAATCAGAAAGAGGGGAACGAGCATTAGATATTTATTCACGCTTACTTGCAGAACGAATTATATTTTTGCGAAATGAAGTTACAGACGAGACAGCAAACCTCATCGTAGCCCAAATGCTATTTCTTGATGCTGAAGATCCAGAGCAAGATATCACATTGTATATTAACAGTCCTGGAGGCTCGGTGACAGCAGGAATAGCTATTTACGATGCCATGAATCAAATTCGTTCGGAAATATGTACTGTATGTATCGGTATTGCTGCCTCAATGGGATCATTCTTGCTTGCTGCTGGAACTAAGGGTAAAAGATATGCTCTACCAAATGCTCGAATTATGATTCATCAACCATTAGGAGGCGTTCAGGGAAAAGCATCTGATATTGAAATTGCAGCCAAAGAAATTTTGTATTTCCGTCAATTAATGAACAAAATACTCGCTGCTAATACTGGTAAATCGCTAGAGCAGATTCAACTAGATTCTGAACGGGACTTTTTCATGAGTGCCGAAGAAGCAAAAGCCTACGGTTTAATTGACAGTATCATCTTAAAAACATCTGCATCTATTTAATCTGCAAACCACTCTAATATCGACAAACAGTAATGGATGGAAACCAAAATGAAAATACTCATCATTGGTGGCACAAATTTTATTGGCCCTTCTGTAGTCCGTCAACTGATTGCAATGGGTCATGAAGTGAGCGTGTTTCATCGAGGAAAAACTACAACTAACTTACCACCAGATGTGCATGAAATTTTGGGCGATCGCTCCCATCTTTTGGAGATGAAAAGCAAGTTTAAGCAGCTTTCGCCTGAAGTCGTGGTAGATATGATTGCCTATAACGAACAAGATGCACTAACTCTAACGAACACATTTGAAGGTATTGCCCAGCGTGTTGTTGCGATTAGCAGTATAGATGTGTATCGTGCATACGATGTGCTTTGGGGTAAGGAATCTAATGTTGTACCTGTACCACTTACCGAAGATTCACTCCTGCGCCAACAACTTTATCCATACCGGGAAATGCCCTCTAGACCGATCGCTGTGCCAATTGATTATGAAAAGATTCTGGTGGAGCGGATAGTGATGGCCTCCAACTTACCCGGAACGATTATACGCCTGCCAATGGTATATGGTTCCAGAGATGTCCGGTATCGCCTGTATTCCTATCTTCAGCGGATGGATGATAAGCGTCCTGCGATTGTTTTAGAAGACAGTACCGCTCGATGGCGTGGCTCCTACGGCTATGTAGAAAATGTAGCGTATGCGATCGCACTAGCAGCAACAAACGAACGCGCAATTGGTCGCATTTATCATGTCGCTGATGTAGAAACACTTACGGAAGCTCAACGCATCACCAAAATCGGGAAAATAGCAGGATGGCAGGGTAAAGTTGTTATCGTACCCAAAAGCCAGTTACCATCAGAGTGGAAATTGCCTGGTAATACAGAGCAAGATTGGTTTGTAGACTCAACTCGTATCCGTCAAGAGTTGGGATATAAAGAAATTGTGCCGTTAGATGAAGCATTGCGGCGAACTATTGATTGGCAACGAACTCATTCACCTCAAGAACCGCAGCAGTTTGCAGTACCGTGGTTGCTGGACTATGCAATAGAAGATGCGATTTTGTCTAAATTCCGCTGAACTTCATAGTTAGTAATGAATAGCTCTTTTCCTTTAGCTGCACCACTTTGTTTATAGTTATTCATGCCGTACTGTAATTCCCACTCTGAAATATTAGCCCATTTAAAATTTTCTAGAATTTGCGTTGAGTTGTCGTAGGTAATTAGCCAGCGATGATGGCATTGTTGTAAAATTTCAGCAAATCTCTGATGTTCAAAAGAAGTGTGTAAGTGACCATCTTTACCATATAGCTTTGATTTTGTAGCAATAAAATATGGTGGATCTAAAAAGAAAAATACATCTTTACCCTCTGATTTCAATAGATGGCTATAATCTAAATTAGTAATTTGGACGTTTTTTGATAAAATATTTTCTAACTTTTCGAGTCGTTCTATTGAAGAATCAGTAAATCTTTTATGGAAAGCTTCTTGGGAAAAACCACCTGATTCTACAGTTCCAGAAAAAGTAATTCTATTAAGGACGAAAAAACGAATGGCTCTTTCTAAATCAGATAATGTATTGACATCTACACTGGTCAATTCTAAAAACAATAATTTGCCATCTGTATACTTTACTTTTATATGGCGAATTTCTTTAACTAACTGAGCTATATCAGATTGAGCAACTTTCCAAAATAAGAAGAGTTCGCGGTTTAAATCGTTAATCCAAATTTTGATATCGGGAAACTTTTGTCTTAAATAAATAAATACAGAACCACCACCCACAAAAGGTTCTCGAAATTCCGAAAAGCTTTCTGGCAAATATTCAACTATTTGATTTATTGCTTTTGACTTACCACCAGGATATCGGAGAGGACTTTTGAGCATAATTAGAAATCGTCACACTTGGGGTAATAACAAACGTCGAAAGCCCTCCTGCTCAAAATGGCGACGGTGGTTAATGCCTCGGTGACACCACGCTGACGCATCAACACAAAGCTAACAGCGTCGCATAAAGAGTAGGTTTTATCTTGCCGAGCCATTAGAAGTTTAACAAGCTTCTCGATGTAACAATTCATTGATCCATACAGTCTCGATATCTGGATTTTCTAACAAATCAATAATAAATTGCAGTGCTGCTGTACGTGGAAAGCGACGAACCTGAGCTAGTGCAATAAACTCTGCTAAAACATAGCTGTGAGTTAAGCTTCCACTAACACTATTCAGAAACTCAACTGCTTTTTGATGTTCTGGTTCACCACTGTGGACATAGCAAAGTAGCCCAGATGTATCAAGTAGAAGCACTCAATTTGTTTCCTCAGATGTATCGCTGTATGCTCTGACTAAATCAGCATCAATACTTTCATTGTCTGCTCCTGTAGCGTAACCGAGGTTAATGCTTCCAGCATGACTTCGGAAACGTTGACGAGCGACTTCTTTCTCTGTTTCAGCTTGCGACTTTTCACGTCTTGGAGAACCATACTGCTGTTCTATGGAAGTAGCTACTAATTCTGCAAGAGATACGCCTGCAACCTCGGCTTGCTGCTGCAACGCCGCGTAAACTTCATCACTTAATTCCAAGCTTAAAACCTGACTTACCGCACTACACCTCAGCTACTATATGTAATTATGGATGTCATACTAGCTTAGTTTATTGACAACGCATAACCTTTTAATTCTAAACATCGTCGGCATATTGATAGAATAACTACGTATGCTTAATATAAGTTAGCTAAATAAATTTCATTTTTGAGCTAATTAAATGTTGCAATTTTGTAAAACTCTGTTACATTACTTTACAGGCAGTTATAACTGTTACAACATAAAAGCTTGGAGTGTTATTTATGGCAAACGTTAAGAAGACTACACCTTCGGTTTCAGAAGATCCTAATGCTTTGCGCTGGGGCTTCACTCCTCAGAGCGAAAACTGGAACGGTCGTTTTGCAATGATTGGTTTTTTATCTGCTGTTGCGCTTGAAGTGTTTTCTGGTCAAGGGATTTTACACTTCTGGGGCATTCTCTAAATTTAAACGTTTTTAGCTTCATTAGATTATGAGGCAAGGCGGGCATTTGTAAAATTGTCTGCCTTACCTCATAATCTCAAGAATTAGAAAATTTGCCAGCAACTAGCGTGATGAGCGAAATATTACACGCCCTGGAGATTCTTCTTGATTAATTCGCGCATACACTCGAAGACAAGTTAAGACTTCGCCAGGAATACCACCACAGTCTAGTTGTAAGTCATCCTTGGATAAAGCACAGATATCTGCATAAAGTCCCGATAATTGGCGAATTCGCACTTCATTTCCTGCATTAATAGCTTCATCAGCGACTTTCTTCAGTATGCGCCGTGATTCATGTTGTAGCTTTCCCCACCAAGAATAGCGTTCAGCCGGTGGTACAAAGACTAGGGAATGTATGGCTTCGTCCATGTCAATCCAGGCACGGAGAATTGATAGGGGATCAGTGTTTTTCTCTGCTTTTTGGGTGCGTTGGAAGCGATCGCTTAAAGCATCAATATATTGATCGCGCTGTTCTGGTTTGGAGTGTAAGGAAATGACATCGAAGCTAAAAACGCTCTTTAAAGCATGATGTAAATCTGGGTCTATTTCGATAAAATTCATATATAAAAATAAGAATGCCGCTGGTAAATCGGATGTATTACCTTGGGTAATTTGAGAATTTGAAAGTGCTTGTTGATATAAGCTCAATCCCTGAGTTTGAACAGTACCACTCAGACCGGGGTAGATAATTTCATCGCGGATAAAGGGAAGTTGATAGAGGTTAGAATTATCTGCGATCGCACCAACTTCTTCAGCTAAATCTAAGGTGCGCTGTTGCCAAGTTGCAGCTAAATCCTCTGGTATCCGCAGCAGTTTGCGTTGAATTTCATTCCACAAGTCTGAGTCTGTTTGACTTTGCAGTTGGGAATTACCCAAATAATAACTGAGTTCTGAGTCAGAATTAAAAGCTTCTCGAAGGTGATTTAGTTTTAACTCATCTTGGGTATCTTCCCAACCAGTATTTTGCTGTGCGGGTGCAGGTTGTAAGAGGTTATGAAGTTCTTGCAGCACCTCATCACATATTTTAGATCCTGGATCTAATGGTAATTCTGTGCGAGCCTGATTCAGAGTAGTCTTTAGTCCATACAGACTAAACCGCAGTAACCGGGCTAACTCCGAGTTTTCTATCTCTAATAATTGACGCAAGTGCTGCATAAATATCACCTCCAAATATTTTCGTAGCGAATAAAACTTAGCAAATCTCTGCGCCCCTTTGCGTTTACTCCGCGCCCCTTTGCGTTGAAAAAATTAAGATTTTAAACGCAGAGGAACGCAAAGGTTAGCGCAGAGGAACGCAGAGGTTTAATGCAAGAGTTAATGTATGCCGCAAAAGGGATCGCGTTCTTTATCAACTTCATTAGGTTGCAATTCTAATTCAGCACGGTAAACACATCCTTCTTGGTTCAAGCATTCTTGATTTTGTGATGTCCAGTAAGGCACTTCACCAGCGTGCATCCTTAGAATACCTCGATCGTCAAGAGTTACACGATATTGGCAAGGGTAATCGGTAGTTACATCTGGTTTACTGAGTGCGCCAATTCTTATCCATTTTTTGCTGTTGGTTTCGGCATCTGTTTGATAAACATAGAAGGTGTGCTGGCCAGTTTGTGGGAATGGAGGTAAGGGATTACTAATTAACCCAATTCCTGGTTGCGTTACACCATCGCGGAGATAGTGAAATTTGTGAAACGTTTTACTACCATCATTTCCGACTTCAAACACAAGATGATAGGCATCTGGTTGATCGACAGTTGCTGACTCAATAACATTGACGGCAATATCACCATCATTTAAGTCTTTATTGAAGCGTTCTACAGCAATATTCCAGTTTAATTTACTATCAGCAAATAGCGCTGAAGTTTCTGAAACTACCGATTCTAAATCAATGCCAGAAATATCAATTAAGTAATGGGGATTACCTTGGCAAAGCAATACGTTAAATTCGAGGGTTTGGTCAATTTCAAACTGGACTTTGATTTTTTTCAGAAACTCTGCTTCTGGCATTTCCAGTTTATTCATCAGGTTTTTGCCGTCAAAGCTTCCCCAAAGTCGTAAATCTCCTTCTTCGTAATCTTGACGGTAGATAATGTTAGTCAATTGTATGCCTTGCCAATGAGTACGAACTTTAGCAACAGTTTCCCAAGGTGCAAGTTGATAGAGTTCTTGCCCAGCTTTGAATATAGTTAGTAAATCGTTGCTTTGGGTTTTGCGTTTGAAGTTGCAGGGTAAATAATAAAACAGGTTTTTGACATCAATTTCTAGCTGGTTGGCTCCCTTACGCAGCAAGCTTTTAGACTCTTCTGGATCGAATCTCAATCTTCGCAACTTTTCGGCATAGCAAGCACCGGCGGAGGTGGCTAGCTTAGTAAATTCCAACACAAAGGTAATCCGTTCTGGATTCCAGACAAAATATGGAGACTTACTAAATTCTTGGTAGATTTGGCGCTGTACTATGTCTAAATTACAAGTTTTACCAGACAAAATTAACCAATCAACTTTTTGGGAATTCCAAGAATCTTTGGTGAGATTATCGGGACGCAAACGACTTTCCATTAATCCTTGGGCAATTCCGATCGCTTCTTTAATTCCAGAAGCGGCGGCTCGTTCAAATTGCTGGTTGTCTAAGGTGATACAGATGTTGTTTGGATCTTTAACTTGCAATTTAACGGCGCTTTGGCTAAGTAATTCGGAAATTTGCTGTTCAGAAAGTGTGAAGGTTAATAGAGAATTCTCTATTGATGGCTTTTGTCCAAGTTTAAGTTTAGCCGCTTCTGCATAATCCCAGAGAATATAAAAGGATTGCAGACGCTGAGGTGCTTGTTGCCAACGAGTGGGCAATACTTTCTCGGCAGTATCTAGGGCATCTTTGTAAGCAATATCGCCTTCTGGATTCTCTCTATCCAGACATTTTAAAAGACTGCCAGTTTTGAATTTGCCTTGTTCTAAGAAGCGCTCGTTTAACTCAGAGTTAATTAAATCTTCTAGCTTTTCGTTTTCGATATCACCTGTTGTAACTGCTGTCAATAAAAAGTCTGCGATCGCAACTTTTAATAATCTAAAAATTCGCAGTGTAATTAACTCACCACCAAGCTGTAAATGACCCGATGAACCTAATAGTTTGGGAGTTAATTTATAGTAACGTCCACCTAAACCTCTGTCTTCATAATCAGCAAAGGCTGGGGTTTTATCTTCTAAAGTCAGTTCAATTAAAGCTAAGTCTGTAGTTCCGCCGCCAATATCCAAGACGAGGACATTTTGTGACCATTTGTTTCCTACTTGACGACAACGGGTTTTGAATGACTCAATCCCAATGTTGAGATTACCGCCAAATTCTCGCCATAAAAAGAATATTGCCACAGAAACGGCTTCATCATAAGCAGTTTGTACATCATCGATTCCTAACTGCTCAACTAATTCCCTAACTTCCTTACGAACAACTGGTGGGGCGACTGTTGGGTAGGTGACAACTGCTGTTAAAAAATCTCCTTCAGAAAATCTGCGTCGTGCGTGTTGACGGTAGTCTTCAGTTAACTCGATTAAATGCGCCCAAGCAGATTGGATTAACTGGTTAGCGGTAATTGTTTCTTCTTCACCATCCAAAATAACTGAAAACGATCGCTCCTGACCAAAATAACGTTTGGGTGAATGGTGAAACCTACTGATAATTTCCTTTAAAGAACCGCTTGTACCTTGAGCGATCGCTTTTTTTCGGTTATCTCTAGCTTCCCTTCCCATCCGTAGTTTTAAGTCCTCTAAGTGGGAAATTTCCGACTCGCTGGGAATTTCTGTATCGCGGCGATCAATATCCAGCACAACTGGGATCAGATTTTGCGACTCTAGGGTAGGGACGCGGAACACCTCATGATAGATTTGGTAAAGTTTTTTGCTCACAGCACGCCGGAATCTTTCGCTGTTTCCTAAAGAAAGTTCAATTTGGCGAATTGCTTCTAAAAAACGCTCTTTATTATCACTTTCAAAGACTTCACTTAATCTTCTTGGTTCTATCTCCAGGTTTTTGCTAATTTCTACGATGAACTTTTCCCAATCATCAGCGCTGACATCTGGTAAAGCGACTGAGGCGGGAGAACTTAACCATTGTGATAAGCGATCGCGCAACCGCATTTCTTGTTCTTTTGGGAGAATTTCTGCGATCGGTACTTCAATTGGATCGAAAAGTGTCACTGTCGAATTCGACGTACCAAAATCTAAAGCAAACCATCCTGGAAATCTTTTTTGTTGTTTCTCGCTTGGTTCGCGATCGCTATAGTTATTCAATTGGAAAGGGTTCATTATAGTATCACTTTCTGTTGTTTGTTTTATCGCTAGCTAAAAACTGTAATGTTGTATCATAAAATTACAAATTTAAAGAATCGTTGGTCTTGTACCACTGATTCTCTTTAGCACTGGCTTTTTTATTTGGCGCGATATCCACGGTGGACTACGCTTTTAGGGACTGACAAGAAATAAATTATCCATCCTGTGGGTTGGGCATCCTGCCCGCCCTGAATATGGGACGGGTGAGGACACCCATCCCACAAGAAAATTTGGGATGTTTTTTTATTTGGAAGTCCCTTATATGAAAGAGCGTAAGCGTAGCCCAAACTAGGCGATCGCTATGAAAATTGCAGCCGTTACTAAGTTGATGTGGAAGATTCTTGCTCATTTGCAAGTCTTACTTGTTCGACTTCTTCGATAGTTAAATGAAGTAACCTCGCAACCTCTTCTATCGAAATACCATAAGCTAAACACCGAGGTATAAGTTCAAGTTTTGCTAGTTCTCGTCCTTGTTGTATTCCTTCTTGTAGTCCTTGTTATAGTTCTTTTTCTCGTATTTCTTCTAGTGCTTGTTTTAGTCCTTCTTGTCGTCCTTCTTCTTTAGCTTCTCGATAAACCCTAGTTTCTTGTAACTTAATTTCAAACATTGCCTCTACCTCTTCACGGCTTAAGTTTGGAAATTTATAACCAGTAATTGTTGTGATTACTCAGCTGCGAGTCTTACTTGTTCGATGGTTAAATTAAGTGATTTGGCAACGTCTTCCATCGACATACCAAGAGCTAAGAACTGAGGGACAACTTCAAGTTTTGCTTGTTCTCGTCCTTGTTGTAGTCCTTGTTGTAATCCTTGTTCTAGTCCTTGTTGTAATCCTCGCTGTAGTCCTTGTTCTAGTCCCTCTTGTTTGGCTTCTTGATAAACTCTAGTTTCTTCTAACTTAACTCCTAACATTGCCTCTACCTCTTCACGACTTAAGTTGGCAAATTTATAAACAGTGATCG
>CAXUOL010000090.1:0-14157 GCA_964252435.1 uncultured Nostoc sp. | reverse complement strand
AATTAATTTATTTATGGGGATTCCCCTACATCCCTACACCCCTATTTTTTGACAAACGCTATAACTGATAACTGTTAAAGCATTTGTTGAGTTTATACCATTTTTTTAACTTCTAAGTTGCACCGGCATAGCTAAATAGGTCATTTTCAAACCACCCAATGGGGTAAAAATTACTGGAGTCAGGCTTTGATTTAAATGCATTTGAATTTCGGAAGATGGTAACTCTTTTAAGCCTTCCATCAAATATTTAATGTTAAAAGCAATTTCAATATTTTCCCCAGAAATTTGTGCTGGCATCGACTCTCTACCACTGCCCACATCTTGAGCTTCACAAGATAAGGTAATTTCTTGAGCTTCGCTATCAATACTGAGCTTGACAATATTATTTTTTTGATCCGCTAACACAGCAATCCGTTCCAAAGTGCTGACAAATTGTCGCCGTTCAATTGTTACTTGTCGCTCAAATTGGCGCGGAATTAATTGTCGATAAGCAGGATATTGCCCTTCTAATGTGCGACTAGTCAAGCGTTGATTTTGCCATGCAAACACAACTTGACCTTGATCGAAATATAAAGCTACAGGTTCATCTGATGAGGCGCTATGAGCCAACATTCGTTGGAGTTCGCGTAATGCTCTAGCTGGTACTGTTACTTCTAGTTGACTAGTTCCTTCTAGAGGACGTTCGTTGCTAGTTTCTACGACTGCGAGGCGATGTCCGTCGGTAGCTGCAAATTCTAGAGTATCTTGTTTAACTGTTAAATGTACTCCGGTAAGTACTTGCTTAGTTTCATCAGCACTAGTAGCAAACAATGAACCGCGTAATCCCTCAATTAATGCGGTGGTGGTGAGATGGATTACTTCTGTATTTTCAATTACAGGGAGTTCGGGAAATTCTTCCGGCCCCATTGCTTGGAATTGGTAATGTCCACTCTTAGGTGTGAGTGTGACAATTAAACCTTCTCCACCAGATGTTGCACCTGTCAAGGTTGATTCATCATCGAGAGTGATTTCGCCTTCTGGAAGACGAGAGGTGATGTCTACAAGTAATTTAGCAGGAAGTGCGATCGCACCACTTTGCCATACCTCTGCGTTAAAGCTGGTGCGGATTCCTAAGCTGAGATCGAAGGCTGTTAAGCTTACTTGGTTAGTTTGGGCATCCGCTTGCAGCAGCACATTGGCAAGTACTGGATGAGTTGGTCGTGAGGGTACTGCACGACTAACGAGTGAGAGGTTTGTACTGAGATCGCTTTGGGAGCAAACTAATTTCATAAGTTAGATTCAGCTGGTGAAAGATATCGTAACATTCTTATTGTTTATAGGCGATCGCTGTTTTTTGGTTAGCGCATAAGCGCGTTCCAGAAGAATTTGGTGTGCAAACATAATTTCTTAAGAGACTTTCCCTATTTAGAACGGTTTAATCGCTACCTAATTTCTTGATAAAATCCCCATGTTCAGCAGACTGTAAACCTGTTTGTAAAATCTTCAATACACCCTGCATATTACCTGCTAATAACTCCGTCGCTGCTAACCACAACCCTGGAAATACCCGACTTTGCAAAATGCCTTCATTGTCAGGTACTAATTCTAGATATTCACCCTGTTCAAGAGAAAACCAAGTCAATTTTTGGTCTAAAACTTGCCAAACAATATATTCTTTGACACCGTTGCGACGATAAGCCTGTTTTTTGCCATGAAGATCAATAGCCGCACTACTAGCAGCAATTTCTACAACTAACTCTGGCGCACCTTCAATATAATCATCTTCACTCAGCCGCGTTTGACCACCTGCTTCTGGTACAATCAACAGAACAGCATCGGGTTGAGGTTCGTTATCTAAGTCTAAGCGGACGGTAGGTTCAACTCCCAACGCTACACCAGAAGTCGCAGCTTCGTAAGTAACTAACCAACCAATAATCCAACCATGCGGTTGACCGTGACTTCGGAAACGCAGAGCAGCAGGCATAATATAGACAATCCCTTCGGTTAATTCAGCTTTTTTCAGGTTAGAAGTGGCATTATAGCGACGCTCAAATTCATAGCGGGTAAGTTTGTCGCCATTTTCTAAAGGAGGAATTGTCCAAAGCTGAGAAGGTGTTTTCACTATAATTGTTGTGAAAATGAGCTTGTGTACATCTTAGCGAATTAGGTAAAAACGCAACTGACTAAGGAATGAGAGATTATTGAAGAAGAATTCAGAAGTCAGAATTCAGGAATCAGAATTACTCTTTGTGGGGATTCAGACTCGCCACTGATAAGCTGTTAAACACCTAATTTACACATTTAGACAGCAGGGGAGCAGAGGGGCAGAGGAGCAGGGGAGAAGGATTGACGCTTTTTCTCCAAAATCAACAATATGCAAGTTAAATGCGTATTAGCTTAGCAGGTAGAGTGCAGGATTCATTCTGAATTTTGACTCCTGACTCCTGAATTCTGTTTGAACATTAAGATTTTTTTACAAAACTAACAGGAATGTTGTTTAAATTGATAGCTGCATCCTAAGCAGTAACTAGGTTTCAGCTATATTTCCTCCCCTAAAACCCGCAACAAACCTTATTTTTTTTCAGCCAGCAGGTTTGAGAAAATCAGAAACGATTTAATAATCAAGCACTTATAAGTAAATGGGCTGAATTAAAGATAATACCTCTCTCCAAACCTCTCCCCTTCCCTGCTAAGGGCACGCTGGGCGATGCCTACGGCGGTAGACTACGCACCGAAGGGGTTGGTGGTAAGCTCTATCTTATATTTTTTACGCCCATTTACTTAGTTATTTGAGTTTAAAAGGGAGACACAAACATGAAATTGGCTTACTGGATGTATGCTGGTCCAGCCCACATCGGCACTCTGCGAATCGCTAGTTCTTTTAAAAATGTTCATGCGATTATGCACGCCCCCATTGGCGATGACTACTTCAACGTCATGCGCTCTATGCTATCGCGGGAGAGGGATTTTACTCCGGTGACAACCAGTGTCGTCGATCGCAACGTTTTGGCACGCGGTTCCCAAGAGAAGGTGGTAGATAACATCACCCGCAAGGATGCTGAGGAACACCCAGATTTGATTGTGTTAACTCCCACCTGCACCTCTAGCATTTTGCAAGAGGATTTGCACAACTTTGTCGAACGGGCGCAGTTGGAAGCAAAAGGAGATGTCATGCTGGCGGATGTGAACCACTACCGCTACAACGAACTGCAAGCCGCCGATCGCACTTTGGATCAAATTGTCCAATATTACATCGAAAAAGCCCGGAAGCGGGGCGAATTGGCAGAGGGCAAAACAGCAAAGCCCTCGGTTAATATTATCGGTACTACCACCCTCGGTTTCCACAACAATCATGATTGTACCGAACTGAAACGGCTGATGGCTGACTTGGGAATTGAGGTGAATACTTTAATTCCTGAAGGTGCTTCGGTGAATGACTTGAAAAAGATGTCCCAAGCTTGGTTTAACCTAGTACCTTACCGCGAACTCGGTTTGACCACAGCCCGTTACCTGGAAGAACAATTTGGCACACCTTATATAGACATTACCCCAATGGGTGTAGTGGAAACTGCCCGTTGTATTCGCAAGATTCAGCAGGTAATTAACGCTCAAGGTGCAGAAGTTGACTATGAAGACTTCATCAATGAGCAAACCCTCTATGTCTCTCAGGCTGCTTGGTTCTCCCGTTCAATTGACTGTCAAAACTTGACTGGCAAAAAAGCTGTGGTCTTTGGTGACAATACCCACGCTGCTGCTATTACCAAGATTTTGGCGCGAGAAATGGGGATTCATGTTGTTTGGGCTGGAACCTACTGTAAATATGATGCAGATTGGTTCCGCGAACAGGTTAGCGAGTATTGCGATGAAGTGCTAATCTCCGAAGATCATGGTGCAATTGGGGATGCGATCGCTCGTGTTGAACCCTCTGCTATTTTCGGCACCCAAATGGAACGCCACGTTGGTAAGCGCTTAGATATTCCCTGCGGCGTAATTGCTGCACCAATCCACGTCCAAAACTTCCCCATTGGTTACAAACCATTTATGGGTTACGAAGGCACGAATCAGATTACAGATTTGATCTACAATTCCTTCACTTTGGGAATGGAAGATCACCTATTAGAAATCTTCGGTGGTCATGATACCAAAGAAGTTATTACTAGGGGAATTTCTGCTGATTCTGATTTGAATTGGACAAAAGATGGTCAAGCAGAATTGAATAAGATTCCGGGATTTGTTCGCGGTAAAGTGAAACGAAATACTGAAAAATTTGCCCGCGATCGCGGTTTCAAGGAAATCAATGCTGAGGTTCTTTACGCTGCCAAGGAAGCTGTTGGGGCTTAATGAGAATTTAGTTATCAACCATAAAACTGATAGCTAGAATTCCATAGAAGAGTGTTTATTTGAAAAAACACTCTTCTGCTTATTATGAAATAAATTTTCTTGCCCAAACTAATTTATTAAAAATGGTGTATTTATGAGCAACAATCAATTATCCAGTAGATTGAACGAAAATAGACTGTACACCAGATTAGTTACTACACTCAAGATACTTCAGTTTGTCGGCTTTTTTATTGTAGTCATTTTTTTTATTGTAATATTTTCAATATTTGGTCAAGCTTTAAGTTTTGGTGGAACTAATATATTTATTCTCTTACCTTTAATTTATGTGATTATTCCCTGTATTATTATATATATTCTGACAGCAGCTTTAATAGCAATCATTGACCTTTTAAGCCGCATAGAACGGAATACAAGGTCTGAATAATAACTGAGGAAAATCATACATTGAAAGGGTTTTGTTGAGGAAAACGTGCTGTTACAATGTCCCCAAACTGTAAAGAACGAATAGAATATAAATCTAGTGCAGCACTAATAAATTTAATTGCGATCGCGATTTCAAAGAAATCAACGCTGAGGTATTATACGCCACGAAGGAAGCTGTCAGGGCTTAGTTTATAGATTAGCGATTCTTAATAAGAAAGGGCATATCTTATGAATGCTTTTTCTTATTACTTATTCTGACTTCAGCAGACGAATAAAGCCAGCTTGTTCAAAATGGTGATCTGTGGTTAACGCCTCTTTAATGCCAAGCTGTTGCATGACTATAAAAGAAGTGCTATCCACCAAAGACCAAGCTTTATCTTCTCTAGTTTTTAGTAGTTCCCAAGCTGCTGAATCTATTGTTTGTTCAATATAAATTAAGTTGATATAAGGAGCAGTTCTGACAGCTTCTACATATTTAAATAACTGCGGACGAGGTACGCGTAAAGGGCTATTCAGCAAAGCCACCAGTTCAATAACAACATAATTAGTTGTTACCATTGCTTGATTTTGCTGACGTTTATGTTGAAACCACTGCTTTGCTTGTTCATGGTAGGATTCAGTTGCAATAAATAAATTAGCCCATCCCGATGTATCTATAAAGACTTTATTCGCCAATCTTTAATTCCTGCTGCAAAGTTTGCTGGAGATATTGATCGTGGTTTTCTCCTACATCAGAATTATCAAATTTTAGTGTACCTAGTAAAGGTAAAATTGGATCGAATTCAGAGAGATTTTCCTGTTTAGCTGATTGAGATAAGGATTGTAGAATTAAATCTTCTAAAGATAGATTCAGCTTTTGCGCCTGAGCAGTTAATTTACTTTCTAATTCATCTGACAACTGTATTGTTAAGGTTTTAGCCATTTTATTCACCAGTTACGAATGATAAAAAGAACATTATAAGTGAGTATTTAACTAAGATGTTTATAATCTCATTATATGGCTAAATATCAAGTAGAAGAAAGTCTTTGTCTAGCTTGGAAAGAATTGCAACTATTTGTAGAATGTGAATTATAAGTTTTACGTACTATTCAATAATAATTTCAGTTAACAGAATATAAAACTATTACAGCACCAATAAATTTGTTGCGATCGCGGTTTCAAAGAAATCAATGCTGAGGTGTTATACGCCGCGAAGGAAGCTGTCGGGGCTTAGTTTGGCTGACGATGCTATCTGCTATATCGCTTGTATTTTTCTAGCAATTGTGGCAAGTAATCATAAACTCCACACCAATAAATTTAATAATGTTAGTTGGGTTTTGTAATAAGACTGAAAAGCTTCTTGCTTTTCAGTCCGTGAGAATTTGTTGCACAACTGTGGTAACTGGGGCTTAATTTAGTTTTTGTTTTTGGATTTGTTGCCATTCTCCTTGAATACTTTGTAATGCCTTCAAGGTGCGATTTAAACGAGCTTTCTTTAACTCAGGAGTCTCTTTTTGGAATAAACTCGGAGAATTTATTACTTTATGTAGTTCAGATTGAGTGGAATGCAAGCGATCGCTCAAACAGCGTTCAAAGATTTCACTATTATCACTGCTCACATTTTCTACTAATTGGCTATATATATACTCCTTAGAACTGATTTGACTGTTGAGGGCAGTATTAACAATTTCCTCGATTAACTTGTGGTAAGATTCAGATAATAAATTAGATGCTGTGGCTGGCGTGGGTTCTGCTGCAAGATTATTTGTTTCAGAAGTAGAGGGATCGGATATTTCTTCTTTAGTTGACGTTACGAAAGTTTCCTCAGAAGTAAAGGATTCTTCTTTAGTTGGTGTTGGTAAAGTTTTCTGAGAATTTGTAGGTGAAGTATTTGCTGTAGAATTAGATAAGTAATAATCTGCTAAAGAGCCGCAGAGAAACTCTTCACGAAAGCGGTTTATTTTGGCACGTGACTGGATTTTGCGGTAACGACGTTTCTGATACCATAAACCAGAAATTAGTAAGCCTGCGATCGCTCCTATGCCAACTCCTGCCATAGTGACCTTGGCATCTTCTAAAGCTTGATTTTGTTGCCCAGATTCGACAGTCGCATTGGAAGATGCACTTTGAGCAATAGCATAGTCACTCGCTGAATTTAGCTGCACGCTAGTAGCGATCGCCGCAGCCGACACCATTAATCTAAATATTAACTTTGATTTCCACATAATGTTACAGTTTAAAAACATGTTGTCATTTCTGGAGACTAATTGCCTCCCCAAAGAGTGAATAGTTAATAATCAAACTAATTAGATCCCTCTTTTACTAAAGAAGTTCCACTCTACTCATATAGAAAATAAACTTTCTCAAAAGTAGTTTGCGGAAGATGTCCTTATTTTTTAACATTATTTGTGTGTCTAGGAATCTTGACAAAGCCATAGATTAATGCCATTTTTCAAAGTATCTGTATGAGGTATTTCGTCAAATGGTGATGATTTATAGTCATGGTATAATCAAGCAGCATTGAGTTCAGTAGGCAATAGTCGAAGATGTGCGATCCCTGCTAAACTCTCCCTCGCAACTAAAAGCAAAGGGTTTATAAAGCAGATTGAACTTATTTTAAAAGTTGTTGTTTATTTTACCTCTAATCAGCTTTTGGAGTTACCGTACTACTTGAGTAAAAGTGTTACGTCAAGTTATCTGTACATAGCTGCGATCGCAAAGAGAAGTTAACACTTAAGGCTATCTCAAACCTTTGGAGCGAAGTTAAAGGGTTCTGTAATGTGAGCGTTTTTGTCTTTATTCATTCAGAGAGGTTACAGGCGTGGTACAGGTGGAGGCTCAGTGTCAAGCCTTTGTTGAACTTGATGAATATATTACCTCATAGCGATACATATAGCGATCGCATTCCTTAACACAGAAATTTACTGATAAATAAAAATTAAAAGCGAACAAATATCACAATACAAAATTATTACTTCGGGGATCTAATAGGCAGAATAACCCACTAGACCTTTAACCGATGTGTCTGTGGCAACCAAGTAAAAAAAGCATCATAAAAGCCTCGCAATCTCGCGTATTAAAAAAAATCAGATGCATGTTAGTGTTTTAATCTCATTGTCTTCCCTTCGGGTCTTTTCCTATGCATCTGCACTATTTACACCCCCAACACCTTGAAGAATTAGTCAAGAGTAGTGGTATAGACTTACACTTAGTGCATCTCAATTTTAAGTCGCTCCAAGGTGTAACAGCTTATGAGTACCTGTTGATTTCTGAGCTACTCCCCCGCACCAATACCGGAATGGTGAAAAGTAGTTGGTTGCAGCGTTATGCTCACACCACAGAAGGTGGTTGGTGGTGTTCGGGACTAGACCCTTTGAACAATTGGCAAATGATGGAATGGGGATGTTTTAAGCCAAACCAACCCCGACAAAATGATAATGGCAAGTCCATCAAGTACGAGCATCCCCCAAGTACACCAACGCGAGTGTTTTGTTTGCGGGTAACATTGCAAGTATGGCAGCAAGTCGCTGGGCGTTACAATCTGGTCATGCCTGATAATATCACCATTACTCCTGATGGCGAGGCTGGAGGCTTTTGGCAATGGGTGATGCAACAGAATATCCCCCTTATCATCTGCGAGGGTGTAAAGAAAGCAGCCACATTGTTGACGCAAGGATATGTAGCTATTGCCATTCCTGGGATTACCAGTGGTTATCGGGTTGTGAAAGATGAATTTGGTAAAGTTACCCGTCGTCAGTTAATTCCTGATTTAGCCGCGTTTGCGATTACAAAGCGCAGCTTTTACATTTGCTTTGATTTTGAAACTCAACCCAAGACAATTGCTGCTGTAAATAATGCTATTTCTCAACTTGGTTGTTTATTCCAGCAAAAAAATTGTCCAGTTAAAGTCATCGAACTTCCAGGAATGGAAAAAGGGGTTGATGAATTTATTGTTGCTAAGGGTGTGAGTAGTTTTGATAAAATTTATCGCCAAAGTGTCGATTTAGAAGTTTATCTTGCTCAAACCAAACCCCACACAGAGTTAAACATTCCTGCTGCACTCACCTTCAACCGTCCTTATATAGGTGAAATACCTTTTCCCACTTCTGGATTAGTAGGAGTAAAATCAGCAAAAGGAACAGGTAAAACTACAGCACTACAAGGCGTTGTTCAACAAGCGAAAAGTAGAAATCAACCAGTTTTATTAATTACCCACAGAATTTTATTAGGACGATTTTTGTGTGAAAAAATTGGTATTCAATGGGGAACACATAAAGAAGATGGGGAAAAAAGGACTGATAAAAAACTTATCCCTGCTCCTCCCATCCTGCGCTCTCCCTTTCCTCAGCAATCCCTCGGCTTGTGCGTTGATTCAATTTGGAAACTTAAGCCGGAAAATTGGCGCGGGGCAATAGTAATTTTAGATGAAGTAGAGCAATCTTTATGGCATCTGTTAAACAGTAATACTTGTAAGCACAAGCGGGTAAAAATATTAAAACTATTTCAGCAACTCATTGCGACAGTTTTAACAAGTGGAGGGTTAGTAATTGCTCAAGATGCTGATTTATCAGATGTTTCACTGGAATATTTGCAGGGATTGGCAGGAATTAAATTAACACCTTGGGTAGTTATCAACCAGTGGAAGCCTCAGCAAGGTTGGGATGTGACTTTTTATGATTCACCAAACCCAACACCACTAATTCACCAACTGGAATTAGATTTACTTGCTGGACGTAAATGTTATGTTACTACCGATAGTCGCGCTGGGCGTTATAGTTGTGAAACAATTGAACGTTATTTGAAAGAACGGCTACAAAAATTACGGCGACAATTTCCTAAAACTCTGGTAGTTAGTAGTCACACCACAAATACACCTGGTCACGCAGCAGTTGATTTTATCGCAGCGATTAATCAAAAAATATCTGAATATGACGGCGTTTTTGTTACTCCTAGTCTTGGTACGGGAATTAGTATTGATGTCCAACATTTCGACCGAGTTTATGGCATTTTTCAAGGGGTAATTCCTGACTCGGAAGCAAGACAAGCTTTAGCAAGAGTCAGAGATGATGTACCGCGTATTGTCTGGTGCGCTAAACGAGGTATTGGTTTAATTGGTAGTGGGAGTACAAATTATCGCTTGTTATCTGATTGGTATCAAGAAAATCAAAAAGAAAACTTAGCTTTGCTAAGTCCCTTACATAAAATAGATGTGGATTTACCTTTAGTTTATGACCCGATTCATTTGCGAACTTGGGCAAAGTTATCTGCAAGGGTAAATGCTTCTATTCGCCTCTATAGGCAATCGATGCAAGATGGTTTAATTGCTGATGGGCATCAAATTCAGATGCGGAGTAATGCGGTTCACAATAATATTATTCGAGATTTACGTCTAGCCTTTTTGGCAACTGATGCTGATGATTTAATTACTCGCAGAAGATTAATTTTAGAAATTGTTAAGGTTCAAAAAGATTGGGCACAAAGTCGTCAAAAAGCTAAAGAAATTAAACGCAAAATTAAGGAGATTAAGCAGCAAAATCAACTATCAGTAGCAACTGCTGTAGCTAATGCTAAAGATATCGATTATATAGAATATGAGCAGATGTTAGTTAAGCATTCCCTAACGGATGGAGAACGCAACCAAATTAACAAATATATTCTTAGACAAAGATATGGTGTAGAAATTACTCCTTGGCTGAAATTGCAGGATGACCAAGGATATTATCGTCAACTGTTAATTCACTATTATTTAACTCATGAAAGCGAGTATTTTCACGTCAGAGACGAGCAAGAATGGCATCAGCAATTGTCTTGGGGTGAAGGGAAAGTTTTTTTACCAGATTTAAAAACTTACACGTTAAAAGTTGAAGCTATGAGAGCTTTAGGAATGCTTCAGTTTCTCGAAGAAAAACGCGAATTTACTGATAACGATCCAGATTTGATATTGTTAAAAAATATCGCTTCCCAACATAGTAAGCATATTAAAAGAGCGCTTGGTATTAATTTAATTGGAGAGAAAGAGCAGGTTTTGGCAATAAAAATACTCAGCCGATTATTAAATTTGTTGGGTTTGAAGCTAAAGCGAGTAAATGATGTTTATCAAATTGACCTAGAAACGCTAGATGATGGCAGGGAAAAAATATTTGCTGTTTGGCATCAACGAGATGAGTTGATGTTGGCTGATGTTAAGAGTGTTGGTTATGAGTTTCCTGATTATTCTTCAGAGTGGAAATTTGAAATTACACAAACTAAGTCTGTAAAGGCAAACTATATGATGTCTATGCCTACTCTTCCGTTATCAAAGATATAGCAATCCTGAATTATTCTTGAGTATTACAAGCCGCAGATACCCGACTTTGTAAAAGTTGTCGGAAATCATTGGACTGTCAGTCTCTGCAATTAATCGGGTGAGCTTTGTGAAGAATGACCCAATATGGTTCAGATAAGGCTTTGGCAACAAACTGATAAACTTGGCAGTAAATTTCTATATCGCAACTAAGTAAATCGGTGAGAATAAATCAAACTAAATTAAGTAATGTAAAGAATATTGAAATTAGTTCGTAGTGAGGACTAAAGTCCTCACTACAAACCTTGAATTATTCACGCCGCTCTACTTAACTGCCATAAATCCTCTTTTCATAACCTATCCATTCTTTCTCTCGTAACAGATATTTTTGAATTTTACCAGTGCTAGTTTTTGGTAGAGTAGTAAATTCAATCGTCGTAGGGCATTTAAAAGCAGCAATTTGATGGCGGCAGAATTGGATTAATTTTTGTTCTGTAACTTGCGCGTTTTCTTTAAGGGTAACAAAAGCTTTTGGTACTTCACCACGCTTGGCATGAGGTACAGCAATAACTGCACACTCTAACACGGCTTCATGGCGGTAAAGACATTGTTCAACTTCAATACTAGAGACATTTTCCCCATTTGTAATAATGATATCTTTGATGCGATCGCGCACCTCAATATAACCGTCAGGGTGCATTACTGCTAAATCACCGCTATGAAACCATCCTCCTCTAAATACCCTTTCGGTTGCTTCTGGGTCATTATAATAGCCTTTCATCACCATATTTCCCCGCATCACCACTTCCCCCATTGTTTCACCGTCCGCCGGGACATCATTCATATTTTGATCTACAACTCGCAAACCATCTGCACCGATATAAGGTACGCCTTGGCGTGCCATAAGTTTTGCTTGTTTTTCAATATTTAAATTATTCCAATCTGATTGATATTCACAAACACTATATGGGCCATAAACTTCTGTTAAACCATAAACGTGAATAATTTTTGCGCCAATGTTAGTAAGTTTTTCAATCAATATTGGTGATGGTGGTGCGCCTGCTGTAGTAATAGTTAGAGGTTTTGCTAATAATTGCGGACAGTCTGGATGATTGAGGAGAGAAATTAAAATTACAGGTGCAGCATTTAAATGAGTTACCCCTTGTTGTTGAATTAACTTCCAAATATTAGCGGGGTTAAACTTACGCAAACAAATATGAGTACCACCGATAGCAGTTACTGCCCAAGTAAAACACCAGCCATTGCAGTGAAACATAGGCAGAGTCCATAAATAAACTGAGTTAGGTGTTAGTGTTGTTTCAATTATTTCTCCTAAAGAGTTAATATATGCACCGCGATGGGAATACATTACACCTTTGGGTTTACCAGAAGTCCCACTAGTGTAATTAATAGAAATCGTATCCATTTCATCCGTAATTCCCCAAGATAAAGGAGTAGGATTACCAGTTTGGATAAATTCTTCATAATCCTCTCCATCTATAGGTTCAAATCCTTCAATATCGCTGATATTGATGATATAATTAACAGTTTTTAGACTATTTTGAATAGGTCGAATTATATGTGCTAACTCTGTATCAATAAAGAGAAATTTAGCACCGCAATCATTCAAAATATAAGCAACTTCTTCGGGAGCTAAACGAGTATTAATAGATACTAAAATTCCACCAGCTAAAGGCACAGCAAAATGGGCTTCCAGCATGGGTGGAGTATTAAAACAAAAAAAAGCGACGCGATCGCCTTTTTCAAGTCCAGCATGATGCAGTGCTGAGGCTAGACAATTTATCCGCTCTGCCAATTCCCTGTAAGTGAAGCGTTTTTGATTATATATAATAGAAACTTTATGACTATAAACTTTAGCATTACGTTGAATAAAAGTTAGAGGTGTGAGAAAGCTGCGCTCAACTGCTTCAGGGTTCATGGCTAATGCTAACAGTAATCATTTACTGCATGAGCATACCATTGGGCGATAAAGGTTATCAAGGTATTTGGAAACTGCATAACAATAGTCTGATTCCCAAGAAAAAACCGCTTAGGTGGTAAATTAAGTTATGAGGATAAAAAGAGTAATCAGGAATTAGCCCGAATTAGAGTTTTAGGTGAGCATCTAAATCGGAAGTTGGAGGTGTTTAAAATTTTGTCCCTTACTTGTATAAACCGCTGAAAAAGATTTAGTTTAAGGTTTATCTAATTGCTGCTCTCTACAATTACGAGCTTTGTCTCCCCAAAATCAAATCTTCCTAAGAGACTTTTGCAAGAGGTCTATTTATTTGAAATTTTGTATAACTCCAGTCGACTTTATCCCATTGGAAAATTTGTTTCAATTGTGCAACCTGAGCTATCGTTAAATTATGAGCAAATAAGTTTAAATTCAAAGATTGAGGATTGAGGACTAGTTATGTTCAACTACAATCCGTTAGACTGCCTACCTTCATCGGCAGAATTACCAGATTCAGATAATACTCCCGTGGATAACGAACTCCAAATATTAATTCCTAACTTATTGTTAGCCTTGTTGGCCTCGATTTGGCAAAACCGGGATGACTGGTTTTTCGGTATTAATATGGGTGTTTATCATACACCAAGTATTGGAGCCATAGTTCCTGATGGTTTCTTGAGTTTAGGTGTAGAACGTTTTGTTGGAGAAAATGGACGTTCTAGTTACGTTTTGTGGGAAGAAGAAGGCATTCCCCCAATTTTAGCTTTAGAAGTTGTTTCTCAAACTTATAATAGCGAATACGAACAGAAAAAAATTGATTATGCTCAATTAGGCATTTTGTATTATGTCATTTATGCACCAACTCGCCTCCGGCGGAAGCGTCAACGCTTAGAAGTTTATCGCTTAGTCGAAGGTAAATACCTTTTACAACCAGGGGATAAAATTTGGATGCCAGAAATTGGTTTAGGTATTGGACGGGAACAGGGTACTTATCAAGGAAGGATGCGGGAATGGTTATATTGGTATGATGAGAATGGTAACAGATACTCAACGCCTGAAGAACAATTGCAAAATCTGTTAGCCAGATTACAACAGCAAGGAATTGACCCGAACGCACTTTAAATAGTTGACAATTAACTGCTAATTAATCATTACAGAAGATAATTAAATATGAAAGTTACAAAGAACATATAG
>CAXUOL010000089.1:0-14168 GCA_964252435.1 uncultured Nostoc sp. | reverse complement strand
TAACTCCTAACTCCTAACTCCTAACTCCTAACTCAGCACTCAGCACTCAGCACTCCCTTCACCCCATCTTTAACTTTCGATCTAAATAGGTGGACATTTAAGAATATTATGAAAGTCTATTTGTCGCTGCTAGTATTCAACAGCTAGGAGCGTACAATAAATGTAAATAAGTACATGTAGGGATCGTGTAGGGTTCATGGGCAATTGCGACCAGTAATTGCCCATGAACGCTGATTTATCAGCAAAACTTCTAGAGCCATTGTCTAGCCAGTTATATGAAAAATGCGATTTAAAACTTAAAGCTGTTACTTTGGTGCTATTTGAGGGAACTATTTAACTGTGCCCTTGGAAATTTTTCAGCGAATTAGCCCAAAGAATGAATATAACTACTTTACAAAACTTTAGACAAAACCAATTCAAAGAATTCAGAGTATATAAACCTATGAATATGAGAGAGAAAACTACCAAAACGGAAAATACACAAGCCGATAAGGTAGAAATTGCTGTCCGCCTAGACTCCGAGTTACTAGAGCAAATTCAGCATCTTACCAATGACCCAAGTAAAGTAATTGAAGTGGCGATTCGCCAGTGGTTACGGGGTGAAATCCTTAGAGATGACGAACTAACGCGCACGCCTGTGCGTACTCCTGTTCCTCCTCGCGGTGAATGGAACGATTGACGCCATTATTTAACTGTCAATGGAAGTTAAAAAAAGTAAAGTTTGCCAATCTGGTTTTCAGAACATCAAAAAATACCCAATAAAACACAAAAAAGCTGTAAAAATTTATGTATAAATTTCAGCGGCTTTAGTAAAATTACGGTCGGATACCCTTTGTCTATCCAACTCAATTAATGACTATTACTGCCAATTCCCAATTGTCGAATGTATTTTCCCAAAATCTGGAATCTGTTACCAGTAAAACTGATGGCTCATTACCAACTCTAGGAGCCGAGTTGGTTTATACGCAAGATGGGGCAGGGCGCTATCTGACCTTTGGTTGGCAGTACAGCGAACTCCTGGGGTTAAATACTGAAAAAATAGTTGACGATCTGAACCAGACTCAAACCTTTGCCCCGGTGGATAAGGTTAGTTATTTGGAACGATTGCACCGAATTTTGACAAGTCTGGTGCCAGAAAGGTTTCAATGTTGGTTTAGCTATCACAAGGAATTATTTGAGTTGGACTTAGTGATTAGTCCGATTATGCCGAGTTTGGGAACTACTGCTACTACCGTTTTAGTGATGGGACGGTTAGTACAAGCGACACTGAACAAAAAACAAGCCCGCGTGGCATCAAAAACGCCCACACCAATAGAGTTGGCCTTACGATCGCAACAACACCAAAAATTGGTAAATCGCATTACCAGAAATATTCGCCGGACATTGGATTTAGATATTATTTGGCAGCAAACAGTTGATAGTTTGGGGAAAGCACTGCGGCTAGAACGCTGCATTATTTGTCCTTATCAGCCCTCAAGCTCGAAAGTGCAGGTGAAGGCTGAGTATCGCCAGCCAGAACTCAAATCAATGCTTGGCTTAGATATAGATATAGCTTCTGAGCCTGCCTTTGCTCAAGCCTTGGCAACCCTAGAACCAGTTATGATGGAAGTGCCTGGATACAAAGAGTCTGGGCGGCAGAAAACTTTGGTAGTTGCGACTTGCTATCAAGATCAAGCTAATGGATTGGTTGCCTTGAATTGGCAGGATGAATGCTATACATTAACAGAATCGGAATTAGAACTGGCAAAAGAAGCAGCAGATCAATTGGGAACTGCGATCGCTCATGCTACTTTATATGAAGAATTAGAAATAGCGCGTCAAAAAGCCGAAGAAGCTTCCCGCCTCAAAAGTGAGTTTCTGGCTAATGTATCCCATGAAATTCGTACTCCCCTCAACGGTATGATTGGCTTTTTGAAGCTGATTTTAGAAGGGATGGCAGATGATCCAGAAGAACAAAATCAGTTTTTGACAGAAGCTCACCACCTATCGATACATCTGCTGAATATCATCAACGATATTTTAGACATTGCCAAAATCGAAGCTGGGAAAATGGAGCTAGCTTACGCTCCAGTCAAGCTAGATGAGCTATTCAGTCATGTAGAAGGTTTCATGCGTCCCCAAGCAGAAATGAGAAACCTCAGCTTCCAGATGCAAATGCCTCCTACCTCCGATGAAATCATTGTTCAAAGCAACTACCAACGGTTACTACAAGTGATGCTCAATTTGGTAGGTAATGCTATCAAATTTACCCATGAGGGTGGTGTCACCGTCAGCGCCGATTTAGTACTCAAAAAGGCGAACTTTCAAGAGCAGCAATTTCCTGGTATGGTGAGAGTGCGTGTGGCAGATACTGGTATTGGTGTTTCCTTAGACAAACAAGACAAACTGTTTCAATTATTTTCTCAGGTAGATGGCTCCCGCACTCGCCAGTACGGCGGCACAGGTTTGGGACTGGCAATATCCCAAAAGCTAGTGGAGGCAATGGGCGGTGAGGTACATTTTTATAGTTTGGGCGAAGGACTTGGCTCAACAGTTACATTCACTGTGCCACTATATCAACAACCAGTCATGGTTTCATCTAATGATAGCGACTCAACAAGTAGTGCTGAATGTTAGTCATTAGTCATTAGTCATTTGTAAGATTACCAGTACTGGGTTTTGAGTTTTAAACTTTAAATTTTTTTAGAAATTATTATTTAATAACTATATTGGGTATGGGGTATTGGGAAAAAACCTTCCTCGTCCTCACCTCCTTGCGTTCTTTTCAGTACTTTAAAGGCTAAAGTAGAGTAGGAGGGCTTGCATGAGAAATTGTTCAGCTAATCTAATATCAAGTTGCTAAAACCAGCAGTGGTTTAGTCAAAAGTCATAAAAAACTGACACCTGACAATCTAGCGGCAATTAGATTTAGGATCGATTTAACAAAGCTGGAAAATAAAACTTTGGATAATGATTAATGAGTAAGGGTGCATTGGTTACAGGGATCGTTATTATTCAATGCCCCATGCCCCATTCCCCATGCCCATCCCTAACTTAGCAGGTCTAAACTATGGAACTCACAATTGACAACGTTGAAACAGTCTTAGATGAAATGCGCCCTTATCTGATGTCTGATGGCGGCAACGTGGAACTCGTAGAACTCGATGGGCCTGTTGTCAAACTGCGGCTGCAAGGTGCTTGTGGTTCTTGTCCCAGTTCGGCAATGACCCTGAGAATGGGTATCGAGCGCCGCCTGAAGGAAATGATTCCCGAAATTGCAGAAATTGAGCAAGTGGTGTAAAAGTTAGGAGTTAGGAGTTAGGAGTTATGAGTTTTCAATTAACTCCTAACTCCTCATTCTTAACTCCTAACTATTGCTATGTCCCATCCTCTCTACATTGCTTTTATCTGGCATCAACATCAGCCGCTGTACAAATCTCCTGGCAGCGGCGTTTCGCTATCTTCGAGTCAGCAGTACCGTCTTCCTTGGGTACGTTTACATGGCACTAAAGATTATTTGGATTTGGTATTGCTTTTAGAGCGATATCCTAAGTTACACCAAACGGTGAATTTAGTTCCATCGCTAATATTGCAACTCGAAGATTATATTGCTGGCACTGCTTTTGACCCTTACCTCACAGCCAGCTTGACACCAGATGAGCAACTCACCCAGCAACAGCGCGAATTTATTATCCAACACTTTTTTGATGCCAATCACCATACCCTGATTGACCCTCATCCCCGCTATGCCGAGTTGTACCAGCAAAGGCAGGAAAAAGGGCAAGCTTGGTGTTTAGCAAATTGGGAATTGCCAGACTATGGCGATTTGCTAGCTTGGCACAATTTGGCTTGGATCGATCCGCTGTTTTGGGATGACCCGGAAATTGCTGCTTGGTTAAAAAAGGGTCGGAATTTTACTTTAAGCGATCGCCAGCGCATTTATTCTAAACAGCGAGAAATTCTCAGTCGGATTATCCCCCAACATCGGAAAATGCAAGAGGCGGGGCAGCTAGAAGTTACTACCACGCCTTACACTCACCCGATTTTACCCTTGCTAGCTGATACTAACTCCGGTCGGGTAGCTGTGCCCAATATGACACTACCAAAGCAACGCTTTCAGTGGGCAGAAGATATTCCCCGCCACTTACAGAAAGCTTGGAACTTTTATAAAGACCGCTTTGGACAGATACCTCGTGGTTTGTGGCCTTCGGAACAGTCAGTCAGTCCCCAGATACTTCCAGATATTATTAACCAAGGATTTAAGTGGATATGCTCAGATGAAGCCGTCTTAGGGTGGACACTGAAACACTTTTTTCATCGGGATGGGGCGGGGAATGTGCAGCAACCAGAATTGTTGTATCGACCTTATCGCCTGCAAACCGCCGAGGGTGATTTATCAATTGTGTTTCGTGACCATAGATTATCAGATTTGATTGGCTTTACTTATAGTGCAATGCCTGCAAAAAAGGCAGCAGCAGATTTAGTGGGACATTTGCAAGCGATCGCTAAAATGCAAAGAGATAGTCATAGTGAACAACCTTGGCTAGTTACCATCGCCTTGGATGGGGAAAATTGCTGGGAATTTTACCCCCAAGATGGCAAACCCTTCTTAGAAGCTTTATATCAAAGTTTGAGCGATGAACCCCACCTCAAACTCGTCACTGTCTCCGAATTTCTCGAAGAATTTCCAGCCACAGCCACTATTCCCGGAGGACAACTACATAGCGGTTCTTGGGTAGATGGCAACTTCACCACTTGGATCGGCGATCCCGCCAAAAATCGTGCTTGGGATTACTTGACAGAAGCAAGAAAAATGCTTGCAAATCATCCCGAAGCGACGGAAGAAAACAACCCCGAAGCATGGGAAGCATTGTATGCCGCAGAGGGTTCCGACTGGTTCTGGTGGTTTGGTGCAGGACACTCCTCAAATCAGGATGCCATCTTTGATCGGTTGTTTCGAGAACATTTATTTGGCATTTACAAGGCATTAAATGAACCTGTACCGCCCTATCTCAAGCAACCTGTGGAAAACCACGAAGCACAGGGAAACCACGCCCCACAAGGGTTTATTCACCCCGTCATTGATGGTAGAGGTGATGAACAAGATTGGGATAAAGCTGGACGCATAGAAATCGGCGGGGCGCGGGGGACGATGCATAATAGCAGCGTTATCCAGCGACTTTGGTACGGGGTTGATCACTTAAATTTCTATTTGCGGCTGGACTTTAAAAGTGGCGCTGCACCAGGGCAGGATTTGCCAACAGAATTGAATTTGCTGTGGTTCTATCCAGAAAAAACAATGGTGAATAGCCCAGTACCCTTGGCAGATGTACCAGATGCAGCCCCACTGAATTACCTTTTCCACCATCTTTTAGAAGTTAACTTGTTAACGCAGTCGATTCAGTTTCGGGAAGCTGGAGACAATTATCAATGGCATCCCCGTTTCAGTCGCGCTCAAGTAGCAATAAATAGTTGTTTAGAGTTAGCAGTACCGTGGGCAGACTTGCAAGTTCCGCCAGATTATCCTGTGCGCCTGATTTTGGTGCTTGCAGATGAAGGGCGTTTTTCCAACTACTTGCCAGAAAATGCTTTGATTCCCATTGAGGTGCCTTAACACTCAATATTCTTGGTGTCATACCATTTGAACGCACCCCATCTATAATCTCTGATTTAGATGGGGATTCTTTCGCTATGCAGCCTCTAGACTACGCAGCGTTCCCAGAGTTACTGGCGTTCTCAGTGTGTCGTTAGAACTTTGGCAAACGAACACTCTAGAAAAGGTTTTATCTCCCACAGTCAGGCAATAAGCTGTTAAACACCTAATTTACACATTTAGACAGCAGGGGAGCAGAGGGGCAGAGGAGCAGGGGAGAAGGATTGACGCTTTTTCTCCAAAATCAACAATATGCAAGTTAAATGCGTATTAGCTTACCAATATCTAGCACCGATATTATAAGATGCTGACAGATCGGCATTATAAAGTTTGCCAGTTGTAAATTTGGCTAGAGAATAATTATTTTTATCGCGCTTAACTTTACCGCTTCCATCAAAAGCATAAGCACTGGTATATTTGGGATTAATAGCTTGAATCTGTCCTCCCAATTCAGACCATCTATCTGTGACTATCTCAACAATTTTGGCGTGACACCACAGATGAAATTTCTGTTTTAAGAGAGAACCCTTCTTTCCGGCTTTCGCCTTCCAACCGGATAAACTCTCAATCACAATTACCTTGACATTGTGAGTCTTTGCGAACTCAACAATACCTCTACCAACTTGACGTGAGATTTCTAAATTAATATGTGAGGACTTGCGGTAAAGCCCTTTACAGAATCCTTTCTGACGTTTAGATTTCGTTATTGCTTGAGTCTGTTTGGACTTATGAGCAATCATCATTCGGCGTTGATTACGACGGTCTATGTAAGAGGCAGGATTGATAAACTTTCTAGCCTTTACAGTACCGTCCTTCCCTACTACCGCGCAGGTTGCTGCGTTATTAATGCCTAAATCAACACTGACTACATAATCAGAATCCTCCCGATTTATTTTCTCAATCTTTAAGGGGATTGACAATTGGCATTTGTTTTTATTTACCACTAAAGCAGGTGAACATATTTGATTGCCCGAAGTTAAATGCCGATTAAGTCCATGACGCTAAATCCCAGACATCAGTTCTAATTAGTTCTGGCGGATTTTTAGATTTATGCCGCTTAGTTTTTTTCTTGCTCATGAATTCGCCTCGACCTTGACTTAGATTATGATACTAGATACTGTATTAGTTGTAAATTTAGTTATTCATTTAGTTAATGGAAAGCAAACAAGCATTAAAAACCCGCAGTAATAGTGCATTCAGACTTATTTACCACTTGGTTTTAGTAACTAAATTTCGGAGAAAGTCTCTAAATCCTGAGATGCTAGATAGGATAAATATCATCATCAAAGAGCTTTTAACCAAGTGGGAGTGTGAGTTAATTGAATTTGGGGGAGAGTCTGATCATATCCACACATTGCTGGAAACTCACCCGTCTGTTGACCTATCAAAATTAGTGAATAATATTAAAACAGTTACATCGCGTCGGTTGCGTTCTGAGTATAGTGAGCATTTATCGAAGTTCTACTGGGGGACTAAACCACAGTTTTGGTCTAGTTCTTACGCAATTATTAGCGTCGGCGCACAAGCACCACTTAATCGGTTAATCGAATATGTGCAGAATCAAGAAAAACCGGAATAGCTGTTGCTTTGCATTTTATACTGGTTTCGCTTACCCCACCTAAAATCTAGATATTTTTATAGTATTTTTAGGTGGGGACTGCGCGAAACATTTTTTGATTCAAACTATATATTTAGACTAAGGTTTGAGAACGGAGAGGGGGGGATTCGAACCCCCGAATAAGTCACCCCATTACAGACTTTCCAGGTCTGCGCCTTAAACCGCTCGGCCACCTCTCCAGGTGCCACAAGTTACGATCATACTATAAAATCCCAGAAAATGCAAAGATAAAGAAAGATATTCTAGATTGAATCTGATAGTCTTAATCCCAAAACGCAAATCCAGATGTCCCGTACATACACAATTAAAGTTCGCGATCGCGCTACTGGCAAAACATACACCCTACAAGTGCCAGAAGACCGCTACATCCTACACACTGGCGAAAAACAAGGGGTGGAACTACCGTTTTCCTGCCGCAACGGGGCTTGCACTGCTTGTGCTGTGAGAGTGTTATCAGGAGAAATTTACCAACCAGAGGCGATCGGCTTGTCGCCAGATTTACGTCGGCAAGGTTATGCCTTGTTGTGTGTGAGTTACCCCCGTTCTGACTTGGAAGTGGAGACGCAAGACGAAGATGAAGTCTACGAACTCCAGTTTGGACGCTATTTTGCTAGGGGAAGAGTTAAAGCGGGTTTACCCTTAGATGAGGAATGAATCAGAATTCAGAATTCAGGAGTCAGGAGCGGAGCCGGAGACTCCGAAACTCCGGTCAGAATGAATTCTGTATTCTGGCTCCTGAATTCTGTTTCGATAAACAATTCAAAATCACCGAATTTGTAATGGTTGTAAGTCTTGGTGAGAGGGTGCGAAAAATAGCGATTTTGGCTTGCTTATTGCTCTTGGTGAGTTGCCAAGGTAAAAACCAATTACCAAACAATGAAGCCGAGGTGAAAGTAGCGCGGGTAGTTAGTGGGCAAAGTTTGGAAGTTTTAGGCATGGCTGAACAACCAAATTTGATTTCTCAAGTGCGGTTAGTGGGTGTTGATGCACCAGATTTGCGACAGCGCCCTTGGGGGGAAGCAGCAAAAGAACAGTTAGAGAATCTAATTGGTGGTGTAGAACAATCGGTAACGCTGGAGTTTGATTTAGAAGCAAAAGACAAAATTGGGCGAACTCTAGCTTATGTGTGGAAAAATAAGGTGTTATTGAATGAAGAATTAGTCAAACAAGGAAATGCAATGTTTGTGGGGCGATCGCCTAACCATAAGTATGACCTGCGTTTAGAACGTGCCCAACAATGGGCTAGACTCATGGGGCAAGGAATCTGGAACCCAGAAAAACCCATGCGCCTCACTCCCGCCGAGTTTCGCCGCCAAAATCTTTAATTAGTGCTGAGTGCTGAGTGCTGAGTGCTGAGTGCTGAGTGCTGTTAGCGGATAGCTAAGGTTTAGCCCGTGCTGAGGGGAAGAGTGAGGGAGTAAGTAAGTTAGGACTTACGCAATAACTATCTGAAAGCTTATTCCTTTGTGTCCAACTCTTACGAGACGCTGCGCGAATGCGTCCTTCTCCCTTGGCGTTAGCCTCTCCCTTTGGGAGAAGGGGAGACGCTAACGCGAATGCGGTTCGTTTTTTCATAATTTTGCGTAAGTCCTGTAAGTGAAGAATAACCAATGCCCAATGACCAATGACAAATGACAAATGACAAATCTACAAGTTTTTCTAGATATTGCTACAGAAGCGGCCTTGGCTGCTGGTGCTATTTTACAAGGCTACTTGGGTAAGTTAGAAGACGCAATTATTGAAAAAGGACGCTCTGGTGATTTAGTCACTGCTGCTGATAAAGCCTCAGAAAAGTTGATTTTAGAAATTTTGCGTCGCCACTTTCCCCAGCACTCGATCCTCGCTGAAGAATCAGGGAAATTAGGTAATCAACAGAATGAATACCTCTGGGCAATAGATCCTTTAGATGGCACAACCAACTACGCTCATCAATACCCATTTTTCGCCGTTTCCATCGGGCTGTTAATTAATGGCGTTCCCCAAGTTGGTGTAATTTATGACCCATTTCACAATGAGCTATTCCGTGCTGCTGCTGGCTTAGGAGCAACGCGTAACCGTCAGCCCATCAAGGTTTCAGTAACATCTGAATTGAGTAAAAGCCTACTAGTAACAGGGTTTGCCTACGATCGCCGTGAAACCTCTGATAATAACTACGCAGAATTTAGTCATCTCACCCATCTTACCCAAGGAGTTAGACGTAGTGGTTCGGCATCGCTAGATTTGGCTTATGTTGCCTGTGGACGTGTCGATGGTTACTGGGAACGGGGACTTTCTCCTTGGGATATTGCCGCTGGGATAATTTTGGTACAAGAAGCTGGGGGCAAAATCACCGCCTACGATGGCACTGCTGTCAAAATTGAGTCAGGTAGAATTCTGGCCACAAATAGTTATATTCACGACTTCCTCAGTAACGAACTTTTACAGGTTCCACCACTGTCAGCCTGGGTATAGCAGATGGGGGCTTTCCCCCAGACTTTGGGTAAACTAAAAGCAATCTAACTGCTCCCTTGGTGTAAAAACTCTATATGTCTTTCAAAATAGATCGTGGACTATTTAAATATGATTTCATAGATCATCACGCAGTATTGTGCGTTCCAGTTGATGCCGATGTCAAAGAGATTCGCAAACGCTATCTCCAAGTCGCCCGTCGTTTGCACCCAGACAGTAGTATTACTGAAACTGCTGCTCAAAAACATCTCGGTAACGAATTGTTATCAAAGCTGGTTAACCCAGCTTACGAAAAACTCTCTGGCGATCGCACTCGCACTGAATATATTCTAATTTTGTCGCAAATTGGCAAGCGTCTGGTACAAGAGTCTACTTCGGTAACTCTAAACACAGACTTGGCTAAACAGTTAGTTGAGGCGGCTAATATCGAGCATTTTTATAAAACTGCGATCGCAAAACTAGCCCAAACCCAATATGATTCTTTAGAACAAGCGCTGCAAGTCATTGCCCAAGCTAGTGAGTTGAATTTAGTGTATTTAATGCGGAGTGCGGGTAAATCATCCGCCGCGCCGCCACCTGCTCAACCCAAAGCCCAATCAAGTACACCTCAGCCAAATACACCAAAAAATACACCACCAGCAGCAGCGCCACCAAAAGAAGACTTGATTGTAGAACAGTATATTCGTCGCGCTCAATCTTTGATTGACAAAAACCAATTTGCCCCAGCCAAAGTAGAGTTGCAAGAGGCCCTAAAGCTAGAACCAAAAAATAGTCGCTGTCATAGCTTAATTGCAATGGTGTATTTGAAGCAAAATCAGCTAAAAATGGCCAAAATCCACTTTGACAACGCTCTAAAATTAGATCCCAGTGACGAAACGGCTCTGCAATGGAAACCTAAAATAGATAAGGCTTTAGGACAACAACCTAGCGATCAGAAGGTGACTTCATCCCCCAATAATGGAGATAAGCAACCAGATAAATCTGGTAGTGGTTTGTTCGGTGGTTTGTTTGGTGGGAAGAAAAAATAATGGTGTATCAACCAGCAGCGGGAGCCAGGGACTTATTGCCTTTGGATGTGGAGAAAAAACGCTGGATTGAAGATCGGTTACAGCAGGTGTTTGATCGTTGGGGATATCACAGGATAATCACCTCGACTTTAGAGCGCATGGATACCCTGATGGCGGGGGAAGCAATTCAGCGTCAGATGGTGATTCAACTACAACAAAATGGTGAAGATGATGAATTAGGGCTACGTCCAGAATTAACAGCATCTATTGCTCGTACTGTTGTGACTCGGATGGCTGGTGTCACTTATCCACAACGGTTGTATTACAATGCCAATGTGTTTCGCCGCACTTGGGAAAGTAGGCATAATCGCCAGCAAGAGTTTTATCAAGCTGGCGTGGAGTTGTTAGGTACTGGCGGATTGCTGGCGAATGCAGAAGTACTGCTGTTAGTAGCAGATTGTTTAGCAGCATTGGGTTTGCAGGGATGGCATTTAATTTTAGGTGAGGCAGGAATTACCCGATCGCTCCTGAGTGCTTTTCCTGATAATCTCCAAGATCAAGTTCGCAGTGCGATCGCTCATCTTGACCGCATCACCATAGATAATTTACCCTTGAGTGACAAACTGCGCGATCGCGCCCAAATCATCCTGGATTTGCGTGGGCCAAGTGCAGATGTATTACAAAAAGTCAGTAGTTTGGATCTAGATGAAGAACAGCGAGAGGCAGTAAATAACCTCAAATCCCTAGTAGAATTACTAGAATCAGAGAAAAAATTTCCGTTAATTCTCGACCTCAGCCTGATCCAAACTATAGATTACTATACTGGTATCGTCTTTGAAGTTGTCAACGATACCGAATCCCAAGCCAGAGTTTTGGGGCGCGGTGGTCGCTATGACCAGCTTTTGGGGCTATATCATCCTCAAGGTGAAAATATTCCCGGAATTGGTTTTGGACTAAGTATCGAAGATTTATACCAAGTTCTGTTGTCTACCCAGCAATTACCACAGGAAACTCCAGCGAGTGACTGGTTGGTAGCACCAGAGACGCCTAGTGCTAATGCCGCCGCCTTTGTCTACGCGCAAAAACTCAGAGATTCTACTGATTTGGTGCGAGTAGAAATTGACTTGGGGGGAAGGGATGCAGAGGCGATTCGCCAATATGCAAGCGATCGCAGCATAGCCCAAATTGCTTGGATCAAAGCTGATGGTTCGCCAAAAATAGAACCATTACGTTAAGTGAATGGGGGATTGGGCATGGGGCATGGTTATTTTCCTTGTCTCCTTGTCCCCCTGCCTCCCCTGCTCCCTCATCTCCGTCATCTCCGTCATCTCCGTCATCTCCCATTCCCCACTCCCTTTTACCTTTCCTGAGTTTGCTGTTTGACGTGTTCTAAAAACTCTTCAACTGTACCTGTTTTCCCCTGATGACGAAGACGTATCGCCATTGCATGAATAGCATCCTCGTCGTCTCTATGAGCCAAGATGTACTCTCTTAGGTCTTTCATGGTCATTTGTTCAAAATTCGGCTTCGGTTGACTCATAACTCACCTTTCCTTCTGGGCTAATTGATGCTTCTATCTCTTCGCCAGCAATAATGATTAAGTCGCCTGTTCTAGTGTCGGTAGTTACTAAATATATAGGCGTGTACATTTTTGTTAATATGACATCTAAAAAAACTTGCATTGTACTACAAGCACAAGAAGAAGATTTTTTTCGCCCAGAGTGTCAGGTAACGGAAACGTAGAAACCGCAATACTTCGTGCGAAATGACTTGTTTGTGACTCTTCACAATTTTCTGTAAGCCTTATATGTTACAGCTTATAAGTCTCTCCGCGAGAGAAGAGATCCAATACCAAGGGACAAGGGGCAAAAGGGGCACTGACCGCGCTGAAGGGGCAGCCGGAAGGTGTCCTTCGGGGGCACTTGTGTTGAATAACAAGTCTGAGTATCTTAGCCATTCGCTTTTTTGTTCGGTTTGTTGTTTCAATCCAAACCACTTGTCAACTACGACTGTTCTCCACTTCACCCAGCCAACGCGATTGCCAAACGCGTCGTTGTCTTTTCCGACATTTTCCCAAATGCGCTTTTGCACGCTAAACCCAAAGCGCCCATTACTGTATTCTACCCACAATCTTTAAGCTTCAGATATTGCTGCAATTTCTTCAAATCCGCTTTAGCTTTTTCCCCTAACAGATATCCTTGTTCATCTACTAATTTGGTAAAAATTTGCTTGTATTTGTCAAGATTTTCTTTGTATTTCCCATAAGGTTCTAATGCTTTGTCTCGCACTGTACGAGCTTCTTCATCAGTTAATCCGAGTCTTTCCTGTAAATCCTTCAATATTTCGGATTCCACAAAAGAAATCTCGCCATCAGCCGCAAATTCCTCAACCAACTGGCGATACTCAGCTATAGCAGCTTCCTTTCTTGCCAGTGCTAGTTTTTGTTGACGTTCTCCCTTGATTTGTTGAGCAGCAGCCCTAATTCCCTGAGCTACATTTGTAAATGCCTCGTCTCGATTAGTCCAAGAGGTAACAGGTTCGGCATTCTTGGGCAAAAATTGCAGTTTAGCAAACGGTGTATCACTCCAATCAACCCTTCGCAGAATAACTGGGATGACACGAGCTTTTCCTGTATTGTGACGTTCTATTGCTGTGGTGACTTCAACATCCCAACAATAACTGGAACCAATAAAGTCTGAACTGACGAGTAACAAAATAATATCGGCTGTGTTTAAATTGTCATTAATTTGGTGATCCCACTCATCTCCTGGTAGTATCTTGCGATCGTGCCAGCTTGATATCACACCCTGCCGTGTCAAAGTACTCAGGTGATTAGCTAGTTCATCCCGTAAAGCTTCGTCTTTGTGAGAGTAGGAGAAGAAAAGCTGTAGCGATACCTCTGACATTTTGCGTTTCAGGAGTAGGATAAATTACACTTGTAACAAATTATAGTATTTTTGCCTGAATTTCCCTAGAACCTAACGGCAATAGCCAAGAGGGCTTACTTACGCCAAAAACCTTGATTTTATTACTATTAAAGATAAATTTAAAAATTCCGAGTTCTGAGCTAGTAATGAATAAAAATTGCAGTCTTATGCAGACTCACCTTGACACCAGTATCTCCAATCCCCAGTGGTCACTGAGCTTTGCCGAAGTGTCCCCACTCCCCTGCTAGGCTAGAAATAGCCGATACAGAAGAGAGGGAATCGAGAACATGCCGCATACAATTGTTACAGAAGTCTGTGAAGGCGTTGCAGACTGCGTAGATGCCTGTCCAGTAGCTTGTATTCATGATGGGCCAGGCAAAAATACCAAGGGAACTGATTGGTACTGGATTGACTTTGCTACTTGCATCGACTGTGGTATATGTCTTCAAGTTTGCCCTGTAGAAGGGGCGATTCTTCCAGAAGAACGGCCAGAGTTGCAAAAAACTCCGTAATAGTCCATAGTCAACAGTCAATAG
>CAXUOL010000088.1:0-14188 GCA_964252435.1 uncultured Nostoc sp. | reverse complement strand
TGTCCCCCTTGTCCCCCTTCAAGCCTTTTCCCAAACCTAAAGATATCTAGAATAAATCTTGGCTAGAGGAAAAAAAGCTGCTAATTTACAAATAATTGGTTGAGCTTTAAAGATTTTTCCACCTATAGACTAAGCAATTCATCACCAATTACCATCCACATTTCATACCAAATTGGGGAAGGATGTCCAAATAGGTCAACAAATTGAAAAGCTCTTATATCAAGCGTTTTTCAGTGTGTCCTAATTACGAATTACGAATTACGAATTACGAATTACGAATTAATATCAGGGGTTGTGGCATGAATATCGTGACGCTTTTAATTGTTTGGGTCGTAACAGCTATCAGCTTGTTGATAATTAGTAAGTTGCCTTTGGGAGTTGAAATTGATACTCCTGGTAAAGCGTTTCTTTCTGCCGCAGTGCTTGGTATCGTGACGGCAATAGTCAGACCCATTTTAAGCCTAATTTTTGCAGTACCAAATCTGCTCACATTGGACTTATTATCTGGCATTTTCACATTTATGATTGCCGTAGTTTGTTTTAGTATTGCTGCTTGGTTAGTAGAGGGCTTTCGCTTGCGTTACGGGATTTGGAGTGCTGTTATTGGGGCATTTACGCTGACTATAATTAACAGCTTAATCTACAAAATATTGGGCGTCTAAAGCTAAGAGTTAGGAGTTAGGAGTTAGGAGTTAGGAGTTATTAACAATTCCTCACTCATAACTCCTCACTCATCACTGCCAAATTCTAACTATTCGTTGGAACTGGGGGGAGCAACTGGGGTAGTTGATTGTTGTTTACGTTGCTCGCGTTTTTTGCGATCGGCTGAGAGGATATCTGCCATTACCACTAGCGCTTGCGCCATTTTGTCTAGGTTAGAACGGTATAACTCTAAATCCCTGTTGAGTTTGTCATCAGAGAGGTGCAAGCCAGCAGCGATCGCTTTCAGTGCCTCAGTAAGTTGCTTTTCGTCTTTGACTAATTCGGGATCTGACTGTTCTAATAACGAAAATACACCAATTGCGAACAAACGGTTGTATTTAAAGTTAGGATTATTGGCGATCGCTTGCAGGTTTGCTTGCAAGTCAGCATCTCGATCTAAGTAACTAGTTTGGCCTAGCCACGCAATTAAATCTTTAACTGGCAAACATTTAGCTACAGTTTGCAATCTTTGCGCATCCTGTCGATAGCGTTGCGGATCTTGTTCTATAGCCTGACATAAGGCGTTAAAAATTGATTCTTGATCCCGTTCTGGTTGATAGCCTTCCATGAAGCGGTCAAAAGTAGTGACGACACCCAAGGCATAAATTGGATTGTAGCTAAAATCGATATTTACTGACAGCAGATGCATTTCCACCATCAATTCTTCTACTACCCGACGATAAATAGTGTTGATCGGACGGGTGTGAAGATTGTAGAAAGTTCGCTTTGTATCAGAGACTGTACGGACGTTATTCACAAAGAAAAAAGAAATGTTAAGGGCGACGTATCTTTATTTTCTCGCTTAAAGGCTACTTTGCCAAGTTGAGCTTTTAGCAGGTGACGGTTTCATTTACAATATATACACATCAAAAGTATTTTATAAGCTGGTAGCTACAAAAAATAAGACCTTTTCTCCTCAAAAACTAGCCAAAAATTATAAGGAATATGCCGAAAACCCTTGAGGAACAGGCGCATAGCGCCGCAAACACCGTACTTCAGGCTACGTGATGTTCGCCCTTGGCGTCTTTGCTTCTCCCAAAGGGAGAGGCTAACGCCAAGGGAGAAGGCTGGCTGAGTCCTTCAGGACTCCGTGAAGTTTTGTTTTGCCTATACTTTACATCAGTATCTGACACATCGGCACTAGACAGATAAATCTTTCCCTGACTGCTGCCCAAAACATTCTATACCGTACTCATCTTGCGGTGTGCGGTATCCAACGTTTACTCCCGGAATTGCGATCGCAAATCAATAGCTTTCTCCAAGGCTTGCTTCACCTGCTTGTTCAACGCTTTGGTAGCTTGCTGGGTCATGGTATTTCCCCACTGTTGACAAGGGCGATGTTTTACGGCGTGATATAACTGTCATGCTAATTTGATATTTGTTATTTAATTTGACTTGCTAAATTGGATCGTCTTATACCATTATTCAATTACCATCTTCTTTTCTTTGTAAAAAATATTCCTTTATCCATTGATGCATATATGTTTTATCGGAATTCCACTTCCAACAACCATTTTCGTCAATAGATATATCATTTTCCGGATCGAAATTAGAGATATGGAGTGGAACCCTTCTTTCTAAATGTTGTCTGTCTTTACTATTTCCGTGCCATAAATGAAGAACAGAACTAGATACACAACCGACTTGACCAGAAACATCTTCATAAAATTTTTCTGCCCAATTTATGAAGTGATTAAAATGATATTTGGTTTTTCCTAACTTTTTTGCAACACATATTGAATACCAAGCCCCACACATAGCATGTACCATTAATTCGTCTCCTGCTCCAGCTATATCTGCGTCATATAATTTATGCTTTAACAACAAATCCTTCGTAGCTGCCCAGGCAAAACCAGTATGTCCATGCCGACTATATTTTTTGTATATTTCGTTAGGTTTATCTTGATGAATAGAAGCAAAACTTTGCCATATTTTTCCTTCTCCTCTATAGATTTCCTGGTCTTTTGGAAGCTCAATACCGAAATCAAAAAGCTGTACGACAGGAAATACATCTAGAAGCTTCGATGCTTCCATAGCCCATTCTGAGTTATTAAATAAAATATCACAATCTATCCAAGCAACTTTTTTACACGCTGTCGGCAGTTGAGATAGTGCTATATTTAATAGTCTTTCTTTTTGCCACATCACATCTGTTGCTTTAACTTTGATGATAATAGTATTTTTGCTGGAATTGCTTAATGTGAATGCTTGCTCGTTAAAGGTGCATTCTACAATTATCAAGTTGAGTCCGGCTGCCTCTATTGTTTTTCTAAAAGTAGTAATATTCTTTAGCACTGTCTGGTAATTACACGAATTAAAATATGTGGTTATAATCCACAAATCTTCAACATAGCTATAATAGGTTGCTGCTGATACTTCACTCATAAACTCAACTTATTTAGTGTAATAAAACCGATATTAGGAAACGCCGATAATTTCTAATATTCAATCACTATCTTCTTTTCTTAGTGAAAAATATTCCTTTATCCATCCATGCATATATGGTTTATTGGAATTCCACTTCCAACAACCATTTTCGTCAATAGATATATCATTTTCCGGATCGAAATTAGAGATATGAAGTTGAATATTTCTTTCAAAATGTTGTCTATCTTTAGGATTTCCGTGCCATAAATGAAGAACAGAACCGGATACACAACCGACTTGACCAAGAACATCTTTATAAAATTTTTCTGCCCAATTTATGAAGTAATTAAAATGATATTTGCTTTTCCCTAAATTTTTTGCCACACATATTGAATACCAAGCTCCACACATAGCATGTACCATATATTCGTCTCCTCCTCCAACTATAGCTGCGTCATAGAATTGATGCTGTAACAACAGATCCTTCCTAGCTGCCCAGGCAAAACCAGTATGTCCATGCTGCATATATCCTTTGTATATGTGGTTAGGTTTAGCTTGATAAATAGAAGCAAAACTGTTCCATATTTGTCCTTCTGCTTCTCCTATATAGATTTCTTGGTCTTTTGGAAGCCTAATGCCAATCTCAAAAAGCTGTACAACAGGAAATACATCTAGAAGCTTCGATGCTTCTACAGCCCATTGAGAGTTATTAAATAAAATATCGCAATCTATCCAAGCAACTTTTTTACACGATGTAGGGAGATGAGATAGTGCTATATTTAATAGTCTTTCTTTTTGCCACATCACATCTGTGGCTTTAACTTTGATGATGCTAGTATTTTTGCTGGAATTGCTTAATGTAAAACTTTGCTCGTTAAAGGCGCATTCAACAATTATTAAGTTTAGTCCGGCTGCCTCTATTCTTTCTCTAAAGGCAGTCATATTCTTTAGCTTTGTCTGGTAATTACACGAATTAAAATATGTTGTGATAATCCATAAATCTTCAACATAACTATAATAGTTTGATGGTGATAATTCAATCATATAATTTGACTTATTTAGTGTAACGAAAAGATGTCCTTGTGAGCATCAGTTTGACAACCATCTCTCAATTAAGTCGCACGCTGCGATTAAACCCTGTTCAGCATTAATTTTCTCACCAACTTCAACAGCCCGTTTTTTATAGTCAGATGTCAATACTTTTTTGTCTAAAACATTAGCAACTCTATCTGCTGTCAGTTTCTCTGAATCCATAGCAGTTCCGACTTTTAATTTTTGCACCTGTAAGGCGTTAAAAAATTGATCGAAGGCAAAAGGTTCCACTAACACAGGACAGCCATTACGCAAAGACCGCGCGATCGTCCCAATTCCGCCATGAACGATCGCGGCGGCTGCACGGGAAAACAACCAATCGTGCGCTATAAAACCATTGGCAAACATGACGTTATCCCGGTCGATGTCTGATGGTAAATGACTTTGATTAAAGTCTGCCCAGCCTTGGTGAATTAAAATTCGTCTACCTAATTTAGCCGCAGCGCGGACGTGAACTTCCACAATTTCTTGAGGATTTTCCAGAGGCTGACTACTATATGAAAGTACTAAAGGTTTAAGTTCCTGCTCGACAAATTCTCTAATCTCTTCGCTGGGTTCGCTGCCGCTCCAATCTGAATCTTCATAAAACCAGAAACCTGTTTGATGTACATGAGAATATTCTGGAGATAATTGCCAAAAATAGGGACTGACGGCCAAAATAAAGCGCTTTGAATTTTCGGTATTTAGCCAACTTTTGTAATAAGGATGATGTTTAATTTCTGCGTTAGAAAACCGCTGAGAAAATGGAGTCACACGAGCTCGAACCCAGCAAATATCATAAACATCTACTATTACAGCGGCAAATATATCCTGCTCCGAATCAGAAATTAACATATCTGCACCGTGACATACCTTTAATAGAGGTGTTGCACCATCTATTATGTCATCGTTGTTTTTCACAGATTGTGTTTTGTCTTTTGACTTAGCTCTCAATAAAGGCAATTGATTCCATTGTTGTGCATTATCTCGTACTTCTTCAGGACCAATCCTTGAGTGAGCGCTAGTAAAAGCTTGCAGTCCAGCTTTTAAAACATAGGAATGTACCGCCTCATTTACCACCATGCGTATTTCATGCCCTCTAGTTTTCAGGGCTTTTCCAAGTGCAATATAAGGCAAGTTGTCTCCTAATGTACCGTGAGTTGTGATGACTATAGTACTCATGTATAGGTAGTAGTGAAAGGGATTGGGTTTAAATGAATCATGCGGACATGCAGTTGACAAGAAATTCTGTTAGGGGCAACAAAAACAACCTATTAATGTAGTGTTTTGAAATGCTTGGTATTTCCAAAGGCTGTGCGAGAGACTGCCCTCCCCCTGAACTTCTAGCGCTAGACAGATAGATGAGTTTAGCTTGGCTGGAGCTTGGGATGCACTAGACGCAAAGCGCACACATTAGTGTTCGCAAGCCCCTAGTAGATTCTTTCACACTTTTCAAACAATGATTCTAAAATTTCCTTTCAAAGTAGGACTTTCAAGCTTATCGCGATCGCCTTACATAATTAGCGATCGCTAAAAAGCGCCAACAAAAATAAAGGTTTAGTAGTTATACCGTTTTCATATAAAGATGCATGGAAAAAAGTACCGCCTATGGCACTCTCTTGAAGGTTGCGATCCATTCTCGGATCTTTCTTAAGATTTGTGAAAGGGAGCGCTCACCAATCACCAAACCCTAATACTTTGTTACAAATTCTCAATCAGGCATTTACAAGTAATCAAATGCTAGCTAGCTATTTTAATAATATTAAGACTCACGCAACTTGGCACATATCTTTGTGTCAAGAGCCAACTGTTATATCATGTCCGGTTAAACATTTGTCCTCAGGTTTGGCAGGACACCGCATAAGGTACAGAGCGCTCTTGGTAGTGAAATAATCCCAAAACATTATGTAATCGCCACCCTTCAGTTTCTTGCGTTCGCAATGACATATTCTATTCGCCCCGAAGGGTGAAAGCGACGACTGGGCATTTCATTTTCTAGAAATCTCTAAAAATGCTCTTTTCCAGATAACCATGAGTGGTTAATTCTTAAGACTTGCTAAAACTCAATCTTAATCAACTTTGTATAGCAAGCCTTGCAAGATTGTAAAAAAAATCTGGACAATGCATAGGGAGGTTAGAAGGGGTCAAAATACAATGTGCAGCTTCATAGAGAATTGGTATTAAATTTATCAAGTACCTAAGCCAACGTTGACCTTTGCCCCGATCCCTCCAACCGATGCCGATACACCCAACTTCGTTGCTCCGGCTGCTATTGCGATCAATTCTTCCTCTGATAGTTCACTATCTAGTAATTCTTCTGATAGCTCACCATCTAGTGATAGCTCACCATCTAGAAATTCTTCGTTGGTGATTTCTTGTGAAGGGTTCATGTTTATTTTCCCCTATTGTGTACTCCATGTATCAATTTACAGCTTATTAACATAATAATCAATACTTTATGTAAAACATCTTACTTTTCCCACTTTTCTACTGAACCGAATTAGGACTTACGCAAGAAAAGAAAAAGACATTGGGCAAAAAGCCTCTAAACTTGAAGCGGGAGCAACGCGATTTTCTGAAGTCGGATATTCATCGAGCGATCGCCAAAATATATAAGGAAATACAAAGTCATATTTTAACGTAGGACTGAGTAAAAATTATAACAAATAATCTTAATGAGATAACTCAAAAAGATGGCAACACAACCGTTACTCCTGCTGTATCGCTAGATACTTTGTTCTAGTTACGCCACTCTTGTAAAAAGGAGAAGCCAATTGTGCTTATTGGTTATCAGTTCGATTCATATCCAGAGGAAAGAAACATTATCGGCATAGTGCCTGATGTTAAATACAAAAAAGTTCACGATTTTTTCATTTTAAAAGAGATAATTGTGAATAAATTAAATCGACTTGCCAACCGCAAAGTTTTGTCCAGATTTAACACTACAAATCCCAGGTTTGATTCTTACTATCAATTTGATGATTTCAATTTCAATCAAGTTAGTTTACTTCATTTTTTCAATACTATCAGTTATAGCTCTATTCCCTGGATTACGACATTTGAAACGTACCTCCCAAGATTTACTTGCCTGATTTCATATCCGCACGTTCGCAAGTTAGAATCGGATTTTTCTGCTCTTAAAACTGAAGCTAAAATACACAAGGCTTTTAAAGCACTATCTGGCGATGCTTGCCACCGCCTTATTGCTATGTCTGATTGCAATGCTAATATGCAAACAATGCTTCTAAAAGAATTTCCAGAATATCAAGAAAGCATACAAAGCAAACTGATAGTCATGCATCCGCCGCAAAGATTGCTTAACCACAAATATGAAGAAAAACAGCTTAACCTAGATGAAAAGATAAAATTTATATTTGTAGGTTCTGGTTTCTTTCGTAAAGGAGGGCAAGAAATAATTGAGACGTTCAAATATTTGAAAGATGAATATAAATACAATTTTGAATTAACAATTGTTAGTTCTCTTGCTACTGATAATTATGCTACTAAAACAACACTCGCTGATGTTGAAAGGGCAAAGCATCTAATTCAGAAAAATTCTGATTGGATTAACTATTTTCCACGTCTGCCTAATCAGGAGGTTCTTGAGTTAATGAAAAAGTCTCATATTGGTTTATTACCAACCTATGCTGATACTTATGGCTATTCTGTTTTAGAATTTCAAGCAGCAGGATGCCCTGTAATTACAACTAATGTTAGAGCTTTAACAGAAATCAACGATAATAATGTAGGATGGATAATAAAAATTCCTAAAGATAGTTTAGGAGAAGCAATTTATAGGACAAAAGAAGGTAGATTCGTCATTAGTAAATTGATCCGTAAGGGAATTGAGCAAGCAGTACATGAGATATTTGCCGAGCGCAAAGTAATTCTAGAGAAATCAAACAGATCGATCTCTAGAATTATCGAGCATCATTCCATCGAAGACTATGCTTCTAGACTCAAAAACATTTACCTTGAAGCAATCCGAGCAGACAAAACCTGATTTAATTTCCCAGCATTGTCAAGTTAATGAGGGGGACGGTAGATAGTAGAATCTGGATACTGCCTCTGCTTAGTTCGTTGCCCATAATGTATGCTTGTCATCGCTTTGCCATAAAATCATCAGCTTGCAGTTTGGTTATATTTTGCCTTCTTTTTAGATTACTGTTCAATTAAGTTGACAATGCCCTGCCGAGCTATCAACTGAGCAAACAATCCTTCAGTAGTTGCTAATTCTTGAAAAGTTCCTTGTTGCACAACTCGGCCTGCTTTAAGTACATAAATGCGGTGAGCATTGCGGATAGTACTAAGCCGATGAGCAATAATAATTCTAGTGACTTGCAATTTATCCAAGCTTTGACTAACTATGGCTTGGGTTGTGTTATCGAGTGCACTAGTAGCTTCATCAAACAGTAAAATTTTCGGTTTGAGTGCTAAAGCTCGTGCAATCAATAGCCGTTGCCGTTGCCCACCGGAAAGATTACTACCGCCTTCACTGACGACTGTGTGCATTCCCATCGGCATAGCAGCAATATCATCTGCTAAACCTGCCATTCGAGCTGCTTCCCAAGCTTGATCCATCGTCAGGGTTGCACCACTAGTAATATTATTAAAAATAGAAGCTGACATTAGCCGACTATTTTGCAACACAACACCTAATTGACGGCGTACAGCATGAATATCCACAGAGGCTAAATCTTGTCCGTCGTAATAAACCTTGCCTGATTTAGGGGATTCAAACCCTAAAAGTAGTCTTAATAAAGTTGATTTCCCACTACCAGAAGAACCAACAATCGCAACGAATTCCCCAGCTTCAGCCTGAATACTAACGTTATCTAATACTAAAGGATAATCATTACTGTAGCGAAAACTGACACGCTTTAGGGCTAATCTACCTGAAAGTTTTCCAGGATCTGCTTGGTTGAAGGTAATTTCTGGTTCTGCAAGGAGAATTGGTTTAGCTCGTTGCCACAAAGGCAAGATTTGCAAAACTTCTACGGCTGTATTGCTGAGGCTAGTTACTCCATGAATAAAAGTACTAAAAGCAACATTAAATGCTAAGAAAGTACCGATGGATAAGCTAGGTTGTCTCGATAAATGGGACTGTTCAATTAAAATAGCAGCAAACCAAAATAAAGCCGCAGTCGTTAAGGTAGGTAGTACTTGATTAATTACAGCAAGATTATCTTCAATACCCTGCTTACTAAGCATTAGTTTTAGTTGTTTGGTATACTGTTGACCCCAGTAAGCAAAAGCACGAGTTTCAGCTTTAGCGACTCTGAGTTTAGCTACTCCATTAATCAACTGTACAACTACACCAAAGATTTTACCCTCATAGTTTAATCTCGAACGAGCTATACGGACGATCGCAATACCGAAGATGATAGTCACAGCAGTATTTATCAGTGCGACTGCACAAGCTAATAAAGCTAAGGAAATATTGTAGTATAACAATAATCCGAGATTGAGCAACGAAAACAAGCTAGAAAAAGTTGATTTTAAGATTGTATGACCCAATCTTTGGTGAATTTGACTAACAGCAGTGACTCTAGAATTTAAATCACCAGATGAAAAAGAGCGGAAAAAAGAAAGCTTGAGATTAAGTAATCGATCCCAAACTGCTGCTTGAATAGAGGAGGCGGCAAAAGTTTCTAGCCTAATCGTAGCCAGCCCTTGAATTAATTGAAACAACGTTGCGCCAAAAGTAGCAGCCACTAATCCAAAAGCAACTTGACCCAGTAAAGCGCGATTTGCATCAGGGATAGCTTTGTCAATCAAGATAGCTGTAGCAAAAGGCGTGAGCATTCCGAGTAAAGTAGCTGTAATTCCCGCCCCTGAAATTACAATCAACTCTCTATATCTATAATGTCGTTGGAAAGCAAACTGAAGTAAATCAATAGCTCTGGGATGTTTCTGGCTGAACGGTCGATAAAATATGTAAGCATTTGGAATTAGTGTTGCTGCCGTGCGAGCATCTACAGGGACAGAGGTTTGTTCGCTAGGCGAATAGAGTTGATAACGGGTATCAGACGTTGGTAACAATGCCACTGGCAACTTGGTCTTTTCGGTATATGCCAATATCGGACCGAGATCCTGTCGCCACCAGTTGTCCGGCAACTTAATTTGCCGCACTCGGATACACGAAGCGCGAGCTAGAGCCTCTACAGAGTCTTTGATTTCTTGGGAATCTTCGGAAATTCCTGGGGGGCGAATTTCAATTCCTAAAGCTTTGCCTACAGCACCAGCCGCGACTAATAAAGCTTGCTGGCTGTCACCTAAATAAAGATTTTTATTCAAAGTTGAGCGATTACTTACTTTATCTGACCTTGGTTGCAGCACAGATGCCAATTCTGCTAATGTTTGTGTCATTAACTCGCGTTCAAGGCGTTCCTTTGACTCTAATCTGAGTAATTCTATATCTATCTCTTGTATAGGATTTTTGATAGCATCTATCTTAGTTAAAGAAGTGGGAGAAATAGAGGAATCATCAGCAAAATTAGTTTCTGCCGTTGGGACAATATTAGATTCAAACTTAAAGTTTTGTTCGCTACGAATCAATTGCAAGTATGGCCCTTCAATTTGCTGCAATTGCTCATGAGTTCCTTGTTGAACTATCTTTCCGCGTTCGATAACAATAATTTCATCGCAATCTTGTATAGTCGAAAGTCGATGTGCCACAATGATACAAGTGCAACCACGCACTTTTAGATTCTGACTGACTTGGTTTTCAATCTTGGCATCTAAGGCACTGGTAGCTTCATCTAAAATCAGGATGCTGGGATGATTAACCAAGGCACGCGCAATTTCTAAGCGTTGTCGCTGACCACCGCTAAGATTAGCAGCACCCTCTAACAGTTCTGCATTATATCCTTTTGGTAGAGAAGCGATCGCATCATGAATTTGAGCATCTTGACAAGCCTGAACTAAATCTTCATTGGGTATAGTACTGTCCCAAAGTGTTAAGTTATCTTTGACACTGCCAGCAAAGAAAAAGATTTCTTGGTCTACAGCAGAGATAGAATTGACCAATACCTGGCGGTCAATTTGTTCTCTGAGTTCGCCATCGAAGTAAATTTCTCCTTGCCAGAGTTCGTAAAGTCCACACAAAAGTTTAGCAATAGTAGACTTCCCACAACCACTAGCACCTACTAGAGCAACTCTTTGTCCTTTTTTGACACAGAGATTGAAATTCTCTATTATCGGTGGAGCTATTTTGCTATAGCCAAAGGTAACATTGCGTAATTCAACATCCCCTTGTAATTTCAGCTTGGGGACAGAAGTTTGGAGCAGAGGAGAGGACTTCCCCTGTGCTCCTTTCGGTTCTAACTGTGGGTCAATAGGGTTCTGTAAAACATCATCAAGGCGATTAAGATTGCCTTCCATGTCTTGCAGGTCACGTCCTAGACTCACTAAATTATTTATAGGTTCAAGTAACTTATGCATCATGCCTTGGAAAGCAACTAACATGCCGATGCTCATTGCTCCATCCATGACTCGCAAACCGCCGATCGCTAACATGAGCATAGATGCACTAGCTGATAGAAATGTTGGTAAAATTCCTAGTGTTTGGTTTGTTAGATCCAATTGTTGACGTATATTGATCGCTTTGGTGTATTGGCCTGCCCATTTCGAGAAAAAATCTGATTCTAATCCAGATGCTTTGAGCGTTTCTATACTTTGAAGACCAGAAATCCCTATGCCCTGGACTTTCCCATACTCTTGCATCATTTTAGTATTAGTATCTGTGCGATGCCTGCTTACCCATTGCAAAGTAACTAAGTTTGCCGCGACAAAGGCGATCGCAATTGAAGTTAGTAATACGTCGTATTGCAGCATGACTATTACATATAAAAATATAGAAGCTGCGGCGATCGCACTAGTAGCTAACTTTCCGGAGAGCAAGTTTGCTATACTATCGTTAAGTTGTATGCGACTACTGATTTCTCCTGCAAATCGCTGATCGTAAAAACTGATGCTTAGGCGTAAAATATGCCATAGGAATTTACCTTTCATACTCGCAGACAGCTTGACTTTTAACTGACGCAGAGATTGCAACTGTAACAGTGTTAAAAATCCATTGAGCGCGGCTGTGAAAATCATCCCTAAAATTAGCGGACGCAACCACTCATTTTTACTCCCAATTAACACATTATCTATAAAAACTTGAGAAAATGCAGGTATGGCTAATCCCGGAATTACTTGCAAAAAACCTGCTAGTACACAGTAAATCATCGCACCAACAGATTCTTGCAGACGTGACCATAAACTCAAAATCGTGCTGGGTTTGCGTCCCCCTGTTTGGAAACCTGAACCAGGTTCTAAAATAAGCACAACACCTGTGTAGGAGTCACTAAATTCTTTCCAAGAGACACTACGCCGTCCAGTAGCCGGATCGTTTAGATAAACTCGTTCCTTGCTTAAACCTTCTACGACTAAGAAGTGGTTAAAGTTCCAAAATACAATGCAAGGAAGTTTGAGATGCCACAGTGCAGTTAAGTCTTTCTTGTAGCCCTTAGTACTGAGTCCATAAGTTTTGGCTGCCTTGACAAGGTTAAAAGCATTAACACCATCCCGTGATACTCCACAAGCTTGCCTAAGTTCCGTTAGCGGGACAATGCGACCATAGTACGCCAAAATAATTCCCAAGGCAGCCGCCCCACATTCTACTACCTCCATTTGGAGTATAGTCGGAGTATGACACCGCTTGCTTTTACGCCCTATTATCCTCTGGAGATTTTGCCACCACATCATATTTAGTTAATGCCAGTCCAGGATTTTAAAAGCGGTAAGATAAAAGTAATTGGGGCGCGTTCTTCTACGGTGACTTGTACAGTAGTAGTAGTTCCAGGAGTTACTTTCAACTCAGGCCCTTGAGAAGAAGACCATTTGTAGTGGCTGAAGGTGTTAGCGTCTGATTGTAGTCGGGCAGTAACTTGAATTTGTGGCCCCTGTGACATAAACCCTTGGACGATTTCGGAATTGCCTATAATGCTTAATGTACTCTCTTTAGTCACTGGGTAAGCTGAAACATCGCTAACAGAACCAATAATACCTCCAAAACGTTCTCGTTGCACTGTGCTAGGCGTGATTTGTATCTTCATTCCTGGTTGAATTTTCTTACCATCACCAACCGGGAAAAATGCTACGCTTACGGGTTCCTCTGATGCTTGTTGAGCAGCGATCGCTCCAATTGGTGTACCTTGTAGTACAACCTGTCCTGGTGTTGCAGATATTTCTAAAATTCTTCCAGTGTAACTGCTTTTAATTTGGCTGTTCTCTACTAATTGCACTGTTAATTGAGAAATATTTCGTTGGACTTCCTGAATCTCTTGTTTGCGGTTAGTGTCCGCTTCTAAGTCCTGTTGTTCTGATGTCACCTGTTTGCTATCTAGTTGCTTTAACTGTGCTTGCAAATCTTTAATTGAGTTCAGATTTTCTAGATATTGTCTTTCGGCATCTGCTTCTTTAACATCCAGTTGCTTGAGTTGCGAGCGCGCTTCATTAATTTGTTTGACTGCGTTTAAGTAGTCTTGCTGCGCCTGGAGCACTGTATCACCAGAAATTGCTCCTTGTTGCAATAGTTGCTGGCGTTTATCTAATCTTTGTTTAAAAGTCGGTAGCAGTTGCTTTGCAGCTTCCAAGCTTTGTATTTGGCTAATCCGATCTTGTCGAATTGAGTCTAGTCCTTTCTCCTTTAAAATTGATGTTAACTTCTTTGTTGAGAGCAAGTTTTGCTGCAAGCTTTGGCGTTGCTGTTCAATAGCTTGCTTGTCTACATCTTGCCGCCGTTGTTGCAAGGAGTTAACATCACGTCCCTGTTGTTGCAGTTGCGTCAGTTTGTCTCGTACTAGTTGTAGCTGCTTAAGCAATTCGCTTTGGTCTAACGTTGCCAGTACATCTCCTCTGTGAACAAAGTCGCCAACTTTCACATTTACTGTTCGCAACCTACTTGCGATTGGCGATTGGAAGGACGCAACCTTGCTGGGGTAAACTATTATTCCAGTACCCGTGACTGTAATTGGGATTCGTCCTAAAATACTCCAAAAAA
>CAXUOL010000087.1:0-14203 GCA_964252435.1 uncultured Nostoc sp. | reverse complement strand
CTGCCTCTCCCCAACCGGTGCTTCCTCCAAAATTATATGTGCATTAGTTCCCCCAATACCGAAGGAACTAACTCCAGCACGGCGGGGGGTGCCATTGGTTTTCCATTCAGATAACTTAGTGTTTACATAGAAAGGACTGTTATTGAAATCAATCTCAGGGTTGGGTTGCTCAAAGTGTAAGCTGGGTGGAATCAACTTGTGTTTTAGAGCCAGAACCGTCTTAATGAAGCCAGCTATACCTGCCGCCGCATCTAGATGTCCGACATTAGTCTTCACCGAACCAATGGCACAGAAGTTTTTTTTCTGAGTACTTGTACGGAAGGCTTTTGTTAAAGCCTTGATTTCCACAGGATCTCCTAGAACTGTACCGCTACCGTGACACTCTACATAGTTGACTGTTTCAGCCTCAATATCGGCTACAGCCAGAGCTTGTGCGATCGCCTGGGCTTGTCTAACCAAGCTAGGTGCTGTGTAACCCACTTTCAAAGCTCCGTCATTGTTAATGGCGGAACCTTTGATTACAGCATGAATGCAGTCGCGATCGGCTAGAGCATCTTCCAACCGCTTGAGAACTACTACTCCAACTCCACTGCCACCCACAGTTCCCCTAGCTTTGGCATCAAAGGTACGACAGTGCCCATCGGGAGACATGATTCCCCCTTCTTGATGTATGTAACCAGCTTTTTGTAAGACATTTATACTCACACCACCAGCTAGAGCCATATCACATTGGTAACTGAGCAAACTTTGGCAAGCCAAATAGATTGCAACTAATGATGTGGAGCAGCCAGTTTGAACATTAATACTTGGGCCTTTTAGATTTAACTTATAGGAGGTGCGTGTAGTTAGAAAATCTTTTTCATTACCCAGCAGCGTTTGTTGACCAATTTCTAAGCTGAGTAAATTGCGGTTGGAAGCAATGTTGAACAACAAATAGCTGTTCCAGGCCATACCCCCATAAATGCCAATTTCGCCTGCAAAGTTTTCAGAATCGTAGCCAGCATCTTCCAGAGCCTGCCACGAACACTCCAAAAAAAAGCGGTGTTGGGGGTCCATAATTGCTGCTTCTCTGGGATTAAAACCAAAGAATGCAGCGTCAAATAATTCTATATCTTCTAATACCGCCCCAGCTTTGACATGGCGAGGGTTATTCAGTATAGCTGGATCAATTGCTGAATTTAATATATCTTCATCCGTTAAGACAGAAATTGACTCCACACCATCTTTGAGGTTTTGCCAAAAATCATTAATACTTTTGGCTCCAGGAAAACGGCCAGCCATGCCAATCACAGCTATCCCTTCCATATTCTCATTTCTGAAAGTATTATTAGCGAACATTGGCTATCTGCTCTTGGGTTTGCAATAAAAAGTGTATCTTCTTTATCTCGTTCCAGTTGATGTCACACCCTCGAAAATTGGCAAAAGTATTCAAGATTTCAACTGCTTTATTTTAATCTCGTGATTACAAGCAAAGCAGTTACAATGGCCAGAGATATATTAACTTACAAAACTCTTATCTATTTTCGTTTGATTAGGATAAATCTGAGGCAAAAATCCTCCCTTTCGTATTTCCTCTACGCTATCTTTAAAAGCCTGGATTGTGTAATTAATATCTTCATCTGTATGTGCTGTAGAAAGATAACCACCAGGACCTCCCAAATGAACTCCTCTCTCCAAAAGGTGATAATACAAGAGAGGAATAAACTCTAAAGATGTAAAATTATTAGAGAAACTATAGCTAAACCACGAGCTAAAATTCCTGAGTCTGAAGGGGATTTCTTGTTCTTCAAAGTAAGTATTTAGTGTTTCAACTAATTGTGACATACGTTGATTTAACTGCTGTTGCAGTGTCGGCCCCTGTATTTTTAAATGTTTAAGCACAGCCCGTGCAGTAGCCAGAGCTAGTGGATGCCTGCGGAATGTGCCTGCGAACTGGGTTGTTTCTACTTGAGGTTGAGAGGCATCTCCATAATTCCACATACCACCATCAATTCTATCTATATAGGTAGCCTTGCCAGCGATAATTCCAATTGGCATCCCGCCACCAACAATTTTTCCATAAGTCGCTATGTCTGCTTCCACCCCAAACCATGCCTGTGCACCACCTAGATGAACGCGGAAGCCAGTCACCATTTCATCAAAGATTAATGCTATCCCTGATTCAGATGTTAATTGCCTTAGTTGCAGGAGAAACTCTTTAGGTTGTAAATCTGGTCTGCGGCTCTGTACGGGTTCAACCAGAACAGCTGCTAATTCGTTTTTATGGGCTTTTATTACATCTAATGACTGAGAGTTTCCATACTCTAGAATCAAAACATCTGCAACAGTATTTAGTGGTATCCCTAGATGGCTAGGTACAGTACGTGAATTTCCATTTACCGTTTCTACTTCAACTTGTGTTCCATCAAAATGACCATGATAAGAACCTGAAAATATTGCTATCTTATTGCGACCTGTTGCTGTTCGTGCTATACGTATCGCTGCCATTACGGCTTCTGTGCCTGTATTACTAAAGGCTACTCTCTCCATTCCTGTTAGTTCACAAAACAACTCACCGACCTCACCTGCAAGTTCTGATTGTAGACAGAGCTGTATGCCTTTTTCAATTTGCTCTTCTATAGCTTCTTTAATAAAAGATGGGTTGTGACCAAAAAGATTGGTTCCAAAGCCCATCATAAAGTCTATATATTCGTTTTCATCAATATCCCATATTCTCGATCCTAAAGAGCGCTTAATAACAGTTGGATAGCAAATTTCCTTAAAGGTAAAATTGAAACCTAATGGTCCCACAGTGCCAGTTATAATTGGACGATAGGCTTGAGCGAAATTTTTTGATGTTTTGGTCTGCTTGGTGTAGCGTGCAATAAATGTTTCCAAATACTTTTGTTGTAAGTTATTTTGATCTTCATTCATGATATTTACATCTCCTACCTGAATTTTTCTATCCATGCTTTTGTTAATGTCATTATTCTGCTACAAATTCATTGAAAAATCAGTAATAACTCGGTTATTTTGGAAAATTGTTAGCAGAAAATACGAATCCATAAATAACTTACAGACTCAATTAAAAATTCAGGTAACTGAATATAGAGAAAATCAACCGATGGTTATCGTTAAATGATCTACGACCGTGCAAAAATCTTGAATTATCAATCATCACTATATCACCAACTTGCCACTGTATTTCTTCAGTTAACCTATCCGTTACTTCCTCAATTTCAGAAATAACTGTATCGGGAATCGGTGAACCGTTTTCAAAAATTACTGATTCTTTTGAATTTAGGATATTGTTAGCAAATGCATCTTGATTACTATACTTGGTTTTAATTACGGCTGGACAAACATATGTAAAAGAGATAGACTCATCTTCGTTGATAAAGTAACTTACTCCCTCTAGACCTTCCAGCATTTGCTTCACATTAGCTAGAGTAGCCCCTGCTCCAAGAAAATACTTCCATTGTTCGGCAGAGTAATTTATATCAAACCTGATTTTTTTAGAAAGAAATAATTGTTTCGATTCTTCACTTAGTTGTTCCCACACTTGGACACCATCACAGAATAAAGTTTCACCGCCCTGTACAGATGGAATACCACAGCAAAACCAAACAGCATCTGGTCGGAAGGGAGTATTAGCATTTTCACAATGAGGCTCAATAAAGTGCGTTCCTTGTGCTACCAAAGAGACAAACCCGTCTCTTGAATCAACGCGGGGTCTGTTAGTCTCTCGGGTAAATCTAGAACTAAATTGTTTTGAGAACGCCTTCATCTGCTCGTGAGTGACTCCAAAACCTCGAAAAAGAAGAATTCCAAATGACTTGAATAAATCTTTAATTTCCCCTATGGGGAGGCAAAGAATATCTTTGCCATCGTCACCATATACAATCTTTCCAGTGCTGGTTCCTAGTGACTCGATTTTAAACATAATGGTCATATTCCACATCGGCTCTAAATATCATCTGTGGGAAGGTTTTATTCCTATACTCTATGTGGCAAATGGCAATGAAAAGCCTCGATCGCTCCAACCACTCCATTTTCTGCTTGAATCTTTCGCCCCATTGCAGATGCACGAGCTTGCATTGACTTATCATTGGTGGCCATTTGAATCGCATCTGCTAACCGCTGGGCAGATAATTGGTGTGGCAAAATCGGCTTTGGGCTTAGACCCAACTCTGCTACACGATGCGCCCAAAAAAATCGGTCATCTCCGCTGGGTATGGTTATAGAAGGGACACCCGATCGCACGCCATAAGCTAATGTACCAGCACCTCCATGATGCACAAGTGCTGCCATTTGCGGGAATAGCCAATCAAATGGCACCCATTGGGAAAGTTTAAAGACTTTATCTGATAAATCGAAGTCCTCACTGAGGCTGTTTTCGCCAGTGAGTTCTCCTGGTACTTGTAAGATACACCTTTGATTTGTCTGAGCGATCGCTTCTAATACCAATTTTAGTTCCTCCTCTGTTAAACCACGACCAGCAACGTACACTGGCGGCGACCCAATTGCAATAAAATCTACTAAGTCTATAGGTGGCTGCCAACTTTCTGGACAATCCATAAACCAGTAGCCAGTAACGTGCAACCAATCAGGCCAATCAGACGGTTTAGGTAGTAAAGATGGGCTGTAGCCGTAGAGAAAAGGTACTTTTTGCTGGTGTAGGCGATGAACTGGGCTTAACCACCAAGCAATAGGAGTTAATTTTAGGACTTCCTGTCGCCACCGATTTATCGGCCCTCTAACAGATCGCCATAAGAGTTGATCGAATAAGAAGTAGGTTAGCCGGTTGTAGATTCCACCTAAACGCAATTCAATGGGTGCAGCAGGGTGAGGAAAAGCCTGTGTTGGACTAATAGGTGGGATACAGGCTGCATAGCAAGGTACACCCAGTTTTTCGATAATGTCATAACCCAGCAATGCAAATTGACTCAAGATAATTGCCTCTGCTCCCTGACAAAGATCGAGGAGTTGAGACAGGTAGCTATCTTCAAGAGGTTGCAAAACACTCCTAATATTATTAAAGATGTAAAAGGGGTTGGGATGGAACCATTTCCAGAATGGTTCTGTGGAAAATTCTTCTGCATGTAGATCCATACAAACACATTCCAGACCCCATCGGCTGATAAATTCCTGACGAGCCTGATTAGTAAAAACAACTAGCTTTACTACATGTCCTGCTTGTTGTAATCCCAGTCCTAAAGCAACATAAGGTTGAAGATCGCCAAGGGAACCACCTGTAACAATCGTGATACGCATATTTTTAAATAATCTTTATCTCTTGGTGCGAAGTTGTTTTTGGCGATTTATCACCTCTTTTTGCTTCCCAGCGCGATCGCAAACTTGCTTGATTTCTAACTGTGCGTCTTTTCCCTCATTTAAATATTTCGCCAACGAATCTATAGTTGGATGCTCAAGCAGTTCAATAATTGATAAGTCTTGCTGCAACAGTTCCTTGAGTTGGCTATGAACTTGAGCAATTAACAACGAATGACCACCTATGTCAAAAAAGTTGTCATGAATACCCACCTTTTCTAGGTGAAGTACCTCTTGCCAAACAGCAGCAATTGTTTGTTCCACCTCAGTAGTGGGTGGTGAATAAGTAACTTTCAACTCTGGTCGAAACTTTTCCACGACCAAGAGGGATTTCCTATCTATTTTACCATTAGAGGTTAATGGCAATGCATCCAGTTGTAAATAAACTGAGGGAACCATGTACTCAGGTAGCTTTGGAGTGAGAAATTGACTCAGTTCGCTGATGGAAGTGGATAATGCCCTCAAAACAATGTATGCAACTAAACGTTGGTTGCCTGAGACATCTTCATGCACTACAACTACAGACTCTTGCACACCCGGATGCTCTAAAAGAGCCGCCTCAATTTCTCCTAGTTCAATGCGGAAACCTCGGAGCTTGACTTGCTTATCAATCCGTCCCAGAAACTCAAGAGTCCCATCACAACGATAACGAGCCAGGTCGCCTGTTTTGTATAAACGCTCTCCTGGTTTGTTGCTGAAGGAGTTGGGAATAAACTTTTCGGCTGTCAGTTCAGGCAGGTTCAGATAACCTCGTGCCATTCCTTGACCGCCAATGTGCAGTTCACCCACAAGTCCGATTGGCACTGGTTGCAAGTGTCGATCTAACACGTATAGCTGGGTGTTGGCAATTGGACGACCAATGGGAATTGAGCCTGACTGCTGCTTGTCATTTACCTGGTGAATGCAGCAGCCAACTACGGTTTCGGTTGGCCCGTATTCATTCACTAGTATGGTGTCAGGAGCAAACTTCTGCCAGAAAGCAATGTTCTGTGCCAACAGGTTTTCACCCCCAATGATGAAAGCTCGCGTCCGACCTGCTGCTTCTTGAGGAGAGAACTGCTGACCAAGCAACTCCAAGTGAGCAGGTGTAAGTTTGACCAAGCTTAAATTGGAGCTTTGATGCAGAGCAGTGTAAAGCGTCTCGATGCCTTGGTTTTCTGGTAGCAGCTTTACCTGACAACCCACTAGTAAGGGTGAAAATAGACTCGTGATTGTGAGGTCAAACCCTAAAGGTGAGTGAACTAGCGTCCCTGTTCCTTGCTCGACTGTGTAAGCTTGCGTACACCAACTTAGGTAGTTGACTAGCCCTCGGTGGGGAATCAATGTTCCCTTGGGCTTGCCAGTGGAGCCAGAGGTATAGATGATGTATGCCAAGTTTTCAGGGGTTGTTTGACTGACCGGGTTGGCTGTACTTTCCTGGGCTATGTCTTCCCAATTAGCATCTAAGCAAATGACTTTGGTTCCATCTGTGGGTAAGCTGGCTGCTAGACGCTGCTGGGTTAACAGTATAGGTACATTACTATCCGCTATGATGTAGGCTTGTCGCTTTAGTGGATAGGTTGGTTCAATCGGCACGTAGGCTCCACCAGCTTTGAGAATGCCTAACACTGCGACCACCATCAATAGCGATCGCTCTACACAAATCCCCACCAGTACATCTGACCCGACTCCTAGCCGCTGTAGGTAGTGTGCGAGTTGATTTGCTCTGGCGTTGAGCGAACCATAGGTTAGTTGTTCCTTCCCAAATATCACGGCGATATTATCTGGGGTTCGCTCTACTTGTTCTTGCAACAGATGGTGGATACACTTGTCATTTGGGTAAGTGGTTTTTGTATTGTTGAACTCAATCAGCAATTGCTGCCGCTGGCGATCGCTCAGAATCTCTAAGCGACTAATTACTGCTTGAGGATTGTTGGCGATGCTTTCTAACAAAGTTTGAAATTGTCCCGCCAAACGTATGATATCTTCAGTTGAGAATAGATTGGAATCATAGTGAAATTCGTAACCCAAAGAATCTTCCCGACACAGACAAGAAAGTTTTACTTTAAATCTGTCAATATATGCGGACTGCTGATAAATGGAAAGTGATAAATTGTTGTCTACAGAATACTTTGGTTGTCTGTGTTCAAACTCGAAACAAAAGGGGAAGAAGGAAGTAGCTTCCGCAGTCTGTTCTGGGGTAAAATACTCCTGCCATTCAGCATTCTGACGGCTAAATTCGTTAACTTGCTGCAAAATCTCGCTAAATGTCCGGTTTTCTTGGAGATGACAAACAAGCGGTAAATATTTTGCAAACAGCCCGAAAGCTGACTCTAATCCCTCATAGTTTCGACCATCACAGGCAGTACCAATCATAATCCTTGGCTGTTGTGTGAGTCGCCAGAGCAAGATTGTAAAGCAAGTTAGTAAAACGACTTCTGTCGTAGTTTCATACTTCTGGGCGATCGCTGCAATCTCTGCTGCTAACTGATCAGCGATCGCACCGACAAGAAACTGAGGCGAAAATCCTGGTTCAACCCGAGGCTGATTTTCGCTTGTCAGCTTTAAAGTAAAAAGATCAGAATAATCTAGCTGACACCAATACTCTCTTCCGGCTTTTGTCTCTTCTGACTCAAGTAAGTCATTGAGAATTTCCGATACATCAGCATACTGTATCGGTTCATCAGATAGCTGTTCGCCATGTAAACAAACTGCATAAGAAACACCGATTTCACGCACTAAATTCTTCAGCGTTCCGGCATCCGCATAGACAGCAGGCAAACCGATCAGCAACGTATATCTATCATCGGACAACTCAACCAAGTCCAGATGCAAAAGTGAACCTTGCTCAAAATTGCCAGGTAGCTGACTTACTTCCTGAAAAAGTGCCTGAATTTTAACTTCTTGTGCTTGCGGAGTCAGACTTCTAAAATTATGTTTATGAATTGATATGCGATCGCGATCGTTACCAACAGTTCCCACAAGAAGGGGATCGCTAATAATTTGCAGAGGGATATCCATTCCCGGCAAACAACGAAAAGTAGTACGCAAAATTTCATGTCTATTTAAGACATTCTCTAAAGCCGTCTCGAAAATTTTTCTGTTGAAATTTCCCTCAATTTGGATAGCACACTGAGCACGATAAGGTAGCGTTGTCTCCCCTTGCTGTAACAACCATAGATGCTTCTGCTGTGGTGAAAGTCGAAAACCTCTGATAACTTTCTTTTGCATATCTCTAGCCTGTATTTTTTGCCCTAAATGGCTCTGTGACGAATCGCACTAAGTTATATAGCCCTTGCCCTGACTGGTCTGACTGGTTCCCAGCCTGGAGGCTGGGAACCGATCCTGGGAGGCTCCGCCTCCAGTGGCTTGATGAGAGGCAGAGCCTCTCGGAATTCGTTCCCAGCCTCTAGGCTGGGAACGAGGCAACACAACACTTTGGGTTTATTCTTAGTGCTATTAGGCTCTGTGACTATAGGGTTCAGCCATTCCCACCACAATTTTTCGACAACCGACAAATGGCGCACGTCCATGAGCCACTAGCATATTGTCTAGCATTAAAATATCTCCCTCTTGCCAGGGGAAAGTCACCGTTTCTTGTTGATAGCAAGAGCGAATCTCATCTAACACCGAAGATTCAATAGTCGAGCCATCACCATAATAGGTATTTTGGGGAAGGTCTGACTCTCTAAACTCTGCTAAAAGAGACTCACGCATCGTTGATTCTAAGCTGGATATATGAAAAAAAGCAGCGTGATTAAACCAGAGTATTTCATTAGTTTTGGGATGCTTTGTAACAGCCTGACGAACTTGTTTTGTTCTCAAGTAATTACCATTTTTCCATTCAGTCTCAATGCCATTGTTGCGACAGTAGTCTTCGACTTCTAGCTTGTTCGTAGTTTGAAAAGCTGTTTGCCAGGGAAGACCAAATCCGTTGCCAAAGTTGCGAACATACATCACCTGCTTTTGGATAAATAATTCTCTAATTTTTGGGTTGATGTGTTGAAAAACTTTTCTCACGTCGGCAATTGGTGTTTCTCCTCCCTGCTGCGGCGGTGTAATGCAAAAAAAGAAGATTTTTAAAGGCCATGTATGCTGGTAGGAATTTTCATTATGTAGGAAAATACTTTGGCTCGCAGGGTAATCAGTTGACGTATAAATATTACCATTTACGTGACTGCGGGGCGAAGAACGTTCTTGATACTTTAGTAACTCTCCCGATATAGATCCGATGAACTCCTCAAACTCAGCCACTCCATTTACCTTGAAGTTCCGAAAAAGTATTCCTCCATATTTCAGCAATTCTGTTTCGATAAAAGACCGATTGCGTGTAGCCCAAACTGCGAGATTGACTCCTTCAACAGTAGGCTGGACTATTAAAGGCAGAAACCCTCCAGTCTGAAGAAATTCTGTTTTGATTAATCCGTCTTGGGACAAGCTCATAGCTTGCCGTCTTAAGGTTGGCAACTTTTTGATATTAAGCTTTTGAGATTCAGAGTTTTTCATAATGCTAACTCTTCTTCAATCACTTTCCGTTTCACGTTCTTAAATTTCTGAAGACTAGTTTGTTTAAGTTTTCGTTCTTTTGTAATTTGTTTTTCTCTATCGGCTTCAACTAAAATTTCTTTAAGGGCGTTCAACCTCATCTTGGGTTGAACTACAACAGTACGTAAAAGAGTTTGAAACTGTGACAACAACTGTGTGATAGTAACAGCCTCAAACAAGTCTGTACTATATTCCATCCAACCCATCAAACCTTGCTCTGTCTCCGTCAGATTTAGCAGCAAGTCATACTTTGCAGTTTGACTATCAACCTCTGTGACAGTCGCAGTTAAACCCGAAAGCGCTAAAGGCGGCATAGGTACATTTTGCAGCACAAACTTGACTTGAAATAAAGGCGTATGACTTAAAGTCCGTTGTGGGTTCAATACCTCCACTAACTTGTCAAAGGGCATCTCCTGATGTGTGTAAGCCCCTATAGTTACCTGGCGGACTCGCTCTAATAACTCCTCAAAAGTCGGGTTCCCGGACAGCTTAATACGTAATACCAGTTGGTTGACAAAAAAACCGATCAGTGGTTCAGTCTTGGCTTGATTGCGGTTCGCAATATCTGTACCGACCACAATTTCTTCCTGATCTGTGTACCAATGTAGCAGCATTTGAAAGGTTGCTAGCAATGTCATAAACAGTGTCACTTCCTGCTGCTGACTCATCACCTTGAGAGCATCCGTCAACGACTTAGACAGCATTAGAGATTGCCGCCTACCTTGGAAAGTTTGAACTGCTGGTCGGGGATGGTCAGTGGGCAGTTGTAGTATCGGGAGATTGTTCAGTTGTTTTTTCCAGTAAGTTAGTTGCGACTCCAATACTTCTTCTTCTAGCCACTGGCGTTGCCAGATTGTATAATCTGCATACTGAATGGGCAACTCAGGTAAAGGCGTGGGCTGTCCCTTAGAATAAACTTCATAGAGTATTGTCAGTTCCCGAAAGAGGACTCCCATAGACCAGCCGTCACAGACGATATGGTGCATTGTCAACAACATGATATGTTCTTGTTCGCCGCACTGTAGAAGAGTCACTCGTAACAATGATCCCTGTGTCAAATCAAAAGGCTGCCGAGCCTCCTGAGTAGCTAACCACTGCACCTCGGCTGCACGGTGAATTTCAGGAAGATCCCGCAGATTTACCACAGGCAAGGTTAAGGTGAAATCTGGGCAAATCACCTGCATTGGCTTCCTCTCTACAGTAGTAAACGCCGTTCGCAAGGCTTCATGTCGTCGGACGATTTCATTGAAGCTTTGCTCTAGGGCTGCTACGTTGACTACACCTTTGAGGTGAACGACAACAGAAATGTTATAGAAAGGGTTGCCTGGTTGCAATTGATCAAGAAACCAGAGTCGCTGTTGGGCAAAAGATAGAGGGTGAAAGTCTGTGGGTTTTCGGATTTGGGTAAGGGTTACTGACGGTATACAAGCTGCCGTTGTCAGTTTGGCAAGTATCTTTATCGCTAGCTGAGTGATGTGAATACCTTCAAAAAAGTCTGCTATGGGTACGGTAACTTCCAGATCATCCTCAATCCTGTTTTTTAACTCAATGACTCTTAAAGAATCGAGTCCTAAAGAGGTTAGTGGCTGTTGAAGGTTGATTTCATGCAGTGGAATTGCAAGTATCCGTGCTATCTGTTCTTGAAGATAAGACTCTAACAGCGGCTGTTGCTTGCGTGGGGTGAGGGCTAAAAGAGCTTGACGCTGTAACCTATTTTCATTTCCATCAATATTAATAGTTTTTTGAATACTACTACCAACGACTTCCAGCTTGTTCGCTAGAAAATCGGCTTTTGTGGCACGGCGTTGAATCTTGCCACTAGAGGTTTTGGCAATAGTACCTGGTTTAATCAGCACCACTGCGTATACTTGTACCTCATGCTCCTCAGCCACAGCTTGACGAATTGCTGCAATGACTTCCTCAATATTTGGTTTGGCGCGAAACTCCAACTCTTGCACTACAACTAAGCGTTCTTCATTCTCTGCCTCAATTGAGAAAGCTGCACCACTACCTGAACGCAATGATGAATGGCTACGTTCGACAGTCAACTCTAAGTCTTGCGGATAAAGGTTGCGACCACGGATAATGATTAAATCTTTGGCTCGACCTGTGATAAATAGTTCTCCGTTGTCCAAAAAACCTAAATCACCTGTGCGTAAAAATAGCCAAGAATCTGGTTCTTTGAGGGAGGCGTGGAATGTTTGCTCTGTCTCATCAGGACGATTCCAATAACCTTGACCAATACTTAGCCCTGATACCCAGATTTCCCCCACTTCGTCGGGTTGACAACGCTGAAGAGTCTCTGGGTGTGCAATGACAATTTGCTGTTGTGGTACACTTTGACCGCAACTGACAAAGGTCTGGATATCGTCACTAGTGGCTGCTTCAATGACTTGATGCTTCTCCAATGCAGATTTTGCAACTGTTTTGCCAAGAGGTAAAACTTTCTTGATCCCACCGGAAACCATCAGAGTTGCTTCCGCCATACCATAACAAGGATAGAACCCTTCTGGACGAAAGCCACACTCAGCAAAAGTGGCTGAAAATCGCTCTAGAGTCTCTAGTCTGATAGGTTCGGCACCATTAAAGGCGACACTCCAACTACTTAAATCAAGAGTAGACCTTTGCTCATGAGTAATCCTTTGAATGCACAACTCATAAGCAAAGTTGGGGCCACCACTAGTTGTACCCCGATAGTGAGAAATTGCCTGCAACCATCGATATGGACGTTGTAAAAATGAGGTGGGAGACATCAAGACGCAAGGAAACCCTCCATATAAGGGTTGCAGTATTCCACCAATCAGCCCCATATCATGGTAAACGGGTAGCCAAGAGACAAACTGACTCTCAGACGAATGTTCCATGATTTGGTAAGTCACGGCAGCATTATGTAGCAGGTTGCCATGACTAAGCATGACACCTTTAGGAGTGCCTGTAGAACCAGATGTATATTGCAGAAACGCTAGTATCTGCGCGTCAATTGCAGGTTGTTGCCAAGAATCTTCTATGCTTTGTGCCAGGTTGTCAGTTGTCAGCCAACGTAAATTTCCCTGGTCTGTGTGTTTTGTCAATAAAGACTTGACGCTCGGAAGGAGCGTTGTTGTCGTTAAAATAATTGCTGCTTGTGCATCTTTAATAATTGCCTGAATTCTGGGCGTATTACGTTGATTGCGCGGTGGGTAAGCCGGAACTGCCACTACTCCAGCATATAGGCAACCGAAAAATGCTGTTAAGTAATCCAGTCCCGAAGGATAGAGCAATATAGCACGTTCCCCACTTAAACCAAGAGCTTGGAGTTGAGATGCTATAGCCCGACTGCGACGATCCAACTCATGGTAAGTTAGCGTTGATTCCTGAGTTTCTCCATCTTCGAGGAAGGTGAACGCTTGTATGTGCGGCTGTGTTGAACTGCGATCGCGCAGAAGATCAACGACTGTCGTACACTGATCGGATATTTGTGGAAATCTATTGAGAATTGAAGACATTTTCCGCCTCAAGCAATCAGATGCACGTAAACAATGGTGAAATCAGGGAAGCTAGATCAGATCAGGGGGGAGAACCCCATTGATAAATCTAGGCGGCTCAGTAAAAAGACATCAAGAAAGCTCGTTGCAAATCTTTTTCCATAAATAAATTTAGTTGCTCTGCGATCGCCTACGGAGAGTTTTCTCCCCCTTGCTTCCCTAACTGACCCAGCTTCAAGTGCCCTCCTTTTCGGTCAGTCACATAAATCTTGGCTCAGGTATATTGAGAGTTATTTTTAATTAGCACTAGCACTATATAGCAACTCTACTGCCTTTAGCAACTTTGTATTAATAGAGAATACTTATCAATAATAGGTTAATAAATTAACTGCAACTATTCGATCGAGTTCTTTGTGGAGATGGTAAGTAGAAATGAACGTGTACGATGAGGACTTTCTGAATACTGGGATTTTGCACCAAATATTATATATTTTAATTACTCAGTACTAGGTTCAAAACCCCTAATTTATCAAGAAAAGCCCAAAAAGTAATGTAACTTGATCGCACTGCTTTCAACCTAGCCTTGGTTTATACGATTAGGTACAAGATATCAGAATATCGACATATCAACTTGACATCAGAAAATTTTTTGTATGAATTAGTACTAATCAATAGCAGTAGTGTTGTTGAAATTTTCCTTCGATTGTGTAAATTATTATTTGTTTTTATTTTATTAAGCTTGCTTTTTTAATGCAAATAGATTTCAATACTCTTTAAATGCCAGTATCTGTCAATTAGATATTGAGTGGTATCAATATGGTTCGGTTAACGTTTTAATATTTTGAAGATCCCCCCAATCCCCCTTAAAAAGCTACGGTGTACACACAAGTCGAATTACCCCCCTT
>CAXUOL010000086.1:0-14225 GCA_964252435.1 uncultured Nostoc sp. | reverse complement strand
CCTTGGACATTTCATCGCGATCGCTCAAATTCATACTTCAATTATGCAACGCCCAGAAAGGGGTTAAATCCCCGACTGAAACCGTGATAACTGATAACTGTTGACTGTTCACTGATTTAACCTGCGGTTGATTAGGGAGTGGGGTGTTTGAGAAGTCACCAATTATTGTATTTTAGTACTTTACCACAATATATATTTATGGTAGAGTACAGATATCAAGGAGGTGATGTTGAGTGTTACACAAGGTTGTGCAAGTCCGTTTATATCCGTCAGTTGAGCAGCAAATTCAATTAGCACAAGCTTTTGGTTGCGCTCGTTGGTGGTGGAATTATGCTCTGAATAAGTCAATTAAGACTTATAAGGAAACAAGGAAAGGACTTAACCGTGCAGCGCTCAACGCACTTCTTCCATCGCTCAAAAAATCTGTTGATACGATTTGGTTAGCTGATTGTTACAGTCAAGTTTTACAGGCTACAACACTAAATCTAACCACAGCGTAAGCAAAAAGGGAGTATTTCAAGAAATAGATATAGAAAAGTTGTTGCTGCATTGTACGAGCGAGTTACTAATTCGCGGCAGGATTTTCTACATAAACTTAGTTATAAGTTGGTCAGCGATAGCCAAGCTGTCATAGTAGAAAATCTTCATGTATTAGGCATGGTACGCAATCATAAATTGGCAAAGTCAATATCTGATGTTGGTTGGGGAACATTCACCAACTTTTTAGCCTACAAGTTAGAACGCAAAGGTGGAAAGTTGGTTGAGATTGATAGATGGTTCCCCAGTTCCAAGCTCTGCTCTAATTGTTTTTATCAAATAGGTGAGTTGCCGTTGGATGTCCGTGAGTGGACTTGTCCTCATTGTGGCACTCATCATGACAGGGATGGAAACGCAGCGATAAATATTAGAGCAGAGGGTATCAGAATCATAAAGGCGGAAGGTGACGCTCGAAGACTCGCTACCGCTTCGCTATCAGCCGTCTCTGCTGTAGGAGGGGAGGTAAGTCCTATTCTTGGGCGAAAGTCTATAGTAGTGGCACTCCCCCGTGATTACAGAAGCCCCAACTTCAACCGTACTCGGTAAGTTGGGGTAGTTCACTTACTGAATCGATGCTCTACTCTAACTGCTAACTCCTAAACCGTAGACAACGAATAGACCTGACCATCGATTAGCAATCGTGTGATGCCTTTAGCTTGCAGATGAGTACGAGCCTTATGGAGCATTTTACTATCAGGAACTTTAATCACGCGATCGCGTTTAGTAGAAAAACGCTTGGCGACGCGATGGTTATCAAACACCGGCAGAGTTCTTTGCTGGGTTTCCAGGCTGGGAATTTGTCCCAAGTCACCAAAGTCCTTCAGAGGTCGCGTAATTAATTCTGAGGAACGGTCAATTACCAAATAGCAAGTTTTGGGTAAATTCGCTACCGACAGTGGTAAAACTTCAACTGATGCTTCACCTGGTCTTCTTCTTGTAACTAAAGGTCTTTGCTCATCTAGGTCATCATCATCAAAGTCTTCTTCCTCAAAGTCATCATCTTCTAAATCATCATCTTCTAAATCATCCAAATCCTCTGATTCGTCGAGCAAATCTTCGCCCAGCATGTGCGCGATGACGGCCGCTCCTGGATGTTCATTCTTTAGCGGTGGGATGGGAATGCTGACTATTTCCAGCGGCTTTGGCTCTGGAGTTTCTAATTTCTCTGTGACTCGGAGTTTGGGTTTCTCTGTCGCCGAGGGGCGTCGCCGCACTCGTCTACTAGCAGCAATTGACTCCGCCGTTTCCTCTGAGTAAAGTTCCTGCCCTACACGAATTATCTTACGTGGTAGTGGCTCAACCTTTGGCACTTCTAAAGATTGGCTTTCGCTGGGTGGAACTTCTATCTCCGGCTCTGGTTCTGGTTGACTCAGCAGCGGTAACTGCTCATAGCTTACCTGTGCCCTTCCTTCAGGAGTTCTCGCAGCCCGCTTTAAAGAGACTAAGTATTCATACTCATCTTCTGGCAAAGTGCTTTTGAGCAGGCGACTAATTGTCGAGTTACTCACACCATAGCGGTCTGCCAAAGTTGAGGTTGTTTCGGCTGTCTCTCGATATAACTTCAGAATTTCTTGCTTGTCAGAGTCTGTTAATTTTCTCACGGTAGATACCAAAAATCCTTACTAAGCTCGTTTTCGTCCGCTGGTACGCCGTGTTCGTCTTAGTGATGCGTCATATTCTAAGACAGCGCCCATGCCAAATAACACTCCACTAAACACCCAAAACACTTCTAATATCTCTCCACTTTGATAATTGGGGCCTTGGGCATATTTAAACCACATATCTGCAATGTAGAGCGAAAAGGCCGCTGCTGCAATCATTCGCCAAGACTGGGAAACTCTTCCCCCCCAAAAGGCTAACAGCAGAGTGGTAGCAATAATTAATAAAACCACATCGCTAACTACGTAAAACCAATTCAAAATAGCGACTAGCAGTTCTGAGGGTGTTTCCTGCTGCATAGAAATCCACCATGCCAACAAACTACCGAACACTGCAATTGCTAACACAATTAGCCACTGCCATTTTTCTAGATTGATTCGCCTGGAAGCCACAGCTAAAATCATGCCTGCGCCAAGTAATAGATAAGTCAGTACAAAAAATATATCGCCCACAGACACATCCGGTTCATCTTTTAAAACTATTTCGGTATAGCCGAAAATTATCCCCCCAACGAAATAGGAAAGCATACCTAGCCCAATTAAGAGCCAAACATTCCGGCCACTGACGATTTGCGGACTCAGCCAGTTCCTCAAGCATAAGATACTGGCACCCAAATAAGCTAAAGCTTCAAAAATATTTGTACCAATCACATACCACTCGGCCCGGCTTTCTATGCCATCTGCTCCGGGAACTTTGGCACTAAACAACAAAAAGTATAGCAGTGCTAGTACCGCCCAGCCAATATTAGCTAAGACAATGTTCTGAGTGGTGAAAATTGATTTAGAAAGAAACGAATTCTCGTAAGAGTTATTCATAGGACAAGACTTATGTAGATGCACTCTGGCAGTATTTTGAGTTAAAGGACTGTATATCTAGCAGTGTGTCTGTTAGGTAATACACAATCGGACACCAAAAGCAAGTGCCAGTGGCAGGAATTTTGTAAAAATTTTCCATGCTACTGCCATAGTTTACCCAGAGGCGATTGATTTAGCCAACTGAGAAACAGCGATCGCTCGGCTTCTGGCATATCTTCTAGCTTATAAATCACTTGTTTGGTAAAATTAGCGTTGCCAAAATAAGCTTTTCCTAATCGATGCAGTTCTTGTAACAGGATAACTACATGATTTTCTTGCCAATCAGGTATTTTGGCTGTCGGCAAAGGATTGGTAGATACCAAATATTTAACTGCTTCTAGGGAGGATGTTTGGGGAAATTGCTTCTGCTTGAACACCTCCGCCATATCTTTTTCAAATAAGGTAGCTTGTTTAGCACCTAAAAACTCTTCAATATCGATAGAAACACCTTGCAACAGCAAAATACTGGCTTGGATTAAAATCGCCGTTTTGCCATGACTACCTGTGTCACTATCCAGCTGTTCTAAACGGATTTTACCCCAAACGCTAAAGCGTTCCGGTTCCTCCAGTAAAACACAGGCTTTACCTCGGTTATCCGTTAATTCTCTCCATAAGGCTCTAGCTTCTTCCTCTTGACTAGCTTTGAAGACACTAATCAAGCGAAAAGTCTGCCCTTGATAACTGAGGATCGGCACTTGCTGATCCTTTTTTGGGTGCTGAATGCTTGATATTTCAACATCCTGCCGTTTGAGAATAAACATGGCACTAGCAAATAACTCCTCACAGGGGCACTCTTAATATGGAATATATAATGGCATTTGGCAGCATCGCCAAGGCTGAAATTACCTAGCATACTGTGGAAATGAGCCTAGCGATCGCCCGATCCTTCCCGAAGGTACCCGCCCAGAGGGCGTTGACGCTAACGGGCAAATAACCCCTTGACAACACAATATATCTAAACCAATACCCCATCTGTTTCGTTTTCGGTGTAGATTGACTAACTAGCGACTAGCATCTTAGCCTTGCAAGTGGGAAATCTGCAATTTTTGATTGCTTCTTGGTAGGTGAAGACGATATAATAGTGTAGGTGACTCTTTCGGGAGCCATAATTTTGTTTTGGGCGCGTAGCTCAGTGGATAGAGCCACGGATTTCTAATCCGTTGGTCGCAGGTTCGAACCCTGCCGCGCTCGTTTTAACAAACCTTTCTGAATTACCCACTTTCTTGTTCTGACCGGAGCAACGGAAACGTCTCCGGCTTTGCTCCTAAATTCAGAATAGTTGAATTCTTCTTCAATTTAGTTTCGCTTAACTTCGGGCGTTAGCGCAGCAGGACGTTCGCGGTAGCGTCTTGTAGAGAAGTACGGTTTTAACCAATATTCAGCGCCTACGCACACATCCCGTTGAGCAATTGGGAAACCGCTCTAAGCGTTCGCGTAGCGTCTCGTTGGCGTAGCCTCTCGTAGAGAAGAGAAGCCATCTGCCTCTCTCGTTCGCGGAGCGTCCCGCAGGGAAGAGAAGGCTTTACGCTACGCTATCGTGGAGAAGAAAAAATTCTTTCCGTGATTGTTACCCCTAACTTGACTGCTGGGGTATTCTGAATTCTGTTAGCGCAGCGGGGCGTAGCCCATTCTGTCTTCTGACTCAAGGTGAGAAAAAACCCATTTCCTAAGAATCGATATGATAGAAAAGTAAACAAAATTTAAAAAATATTTATCGAATGGTAGATCAATTATCTGGCTTGTCCAAGGTCAAAGACTCAATAACACAAAAACTCTTTTTGGGTAATGAACCGAATGCAGAGTTAATTGCAATTCTTACCGTTTACTTTGTCCAAGGAATTTTAGGGCTATCGCGTCTAGCCGTTAGCTTTTTTCTCAAAGATGAACTACTCCTGAGTCCAGTTCAGGTATCGGCACTATTGGGAATTGTCTTCCTACCTTGGATGATCAAGCCGGTGTTTGGTTTTATCTCTGATGGCTTGCCTATATTTGGCTATCGTCGCCGTCCTTACTTGATTTTATCCGGGATACTGGGAACTGCTTCTTGGATGAGTCTGGCCACAATAGTTCATACTAGCTGGGCAGCTACATTAGCGATCGCCCTCGGTTCTCTCTCCGTCGCCATGAGTGATGTCATAGTTGACTCGCTAGTTGTAGAACGAGCCAGAGGCGAATCGCAAGCAAAAGCCGGTTCATTACAATCTCTGTGCTGGGGTACTTCGGCGATCGGAGGTTTAATAACAGCCTACTGTAGCGGTCTACTACTCCAATACTTTACTACCCGTACTGTCTTTGGGATTACCGCTTTATTTCCTCTGATCGTTTCAGGGGTAGCTTGGTTAATTGCTGAGTCCCCCGTTAGCAAAGATGCTCAAGATAGTAATCAGACCAATCCTTTAGCAATCAAACATCAACTGGGGCAGCTACGCCAAGCCATTAGCCAAAAAACAATTTGGCTACCAACGGCATTTATCTTCATCTGGCAAGCTACTCCAAATGCTGACTCAGCCTTTTTCTACTTCGCTACCAACGAACTCCACTTTGAACCAGAATTTTTGGGGCGAGTAAACTTGGTGGGAAGTTTCGCTTCTTTAGCAGGTGTTTGGATTTTTCAACGTTTCCTCAAAAGCATTCCTTTTCGCGTGATTTTTGCTTGGAGTACTGTCCTTTCGTCAATTTTGGGGATGACGATGCTGTTGTTGGTGACTCACACAAACAGGCTATTGGGTATAGATGACCATTGGTTTAGTTTGGGTGATAGCCTGATTCTGACTGTGATGGGAAAAATTGCCTTTATGCAAGTGATGGTGCTAGCAGCAAGGCTTTGTCCTTCTGGTGTAGAAGCGACATTATTTGCCTTATTAATGTCAATTTATAATTCAGCCGGAACGGTTTCCCATGCATTCGGGGCATTAATCACCTATTGGCTGGGAATCACCGCAACAAACTTTGAGTCACTTTGGCTGTTGGTGGTAATTACTAACCTCAGTACGCTGTTACCCCTACCATTTATCAAATGGCTACCTGCTGCTGAGGAGCAAACTGAGACACCCAAAGATAACGAACAAGCGTTTTTGCCAGATTTGATGTCTGAGTTGGTACTGAGAGAGCCAGAGTCGAAAATAGTGGAATAGTGTAATAAATATCGCATTGAATGAGTGAGTGCGCTGCCTTCCCGTTGTAGTCAAGCTGCAAAGAAATTATTTGGAGCAGCTACATATTTTCGTGCAAAATAACAAGAAAAAACAAAGTATATGCATTTTAAAAGTCAAGAGAGCTTAGTTACAGAAAAATCCTACACTCGCGCAGACTGGCAAGGAGGATATCAATCTCTCACCCAAGAGTTTGATTATTGGATTGATGATATAGAAGGACAAATTCCCAGAGAGTTACAAGGTACACTGTTTAGAAATGGCCCCGGTTTGCTGGATGTGAATGGGCAACCTCTTCATCACCCGTTTGATGGGGATGGGATGATTAGCAAAATTACCTTTACGAACGGTCGTGCCCATTTTCGCAATCGCTTTGTCCACACAACTGGCTATTTGGCAGAGCAAAAGGCGGGAAAAATTATCTATCGCGGCACTTTTGGTACTCAAAAACCCGGCGGTTGGCTAGCTAATATTTTTGACTTCAAACTCAAAAATATCGCTAATACAAATGTTATCTATTGGGGTGGGAAACTGCTCGCCTTGTGGGAAGCAGCTGAAGCATATCGCCTCGATCCCTATACTCTTGAAACCCTGGGAAATGAATATTTTAATGGCGTTTTGTCAGCAGGTGAAGCTTTCGCTGCACATCCCCGCGTGGAAAACAATTGTGACCAAGATGGGGGCGCACCTTGCCTGGTAAACTTCTCGATTAAGCCAGGATTATCTACCACAATTACTATTTTCGAGCTAAACCCAGCAGGTGAAATTGTCAGACAGCACGCTCATAAGGTTCCAGGTTTCTGTTTCATTCACGATTTTGTCATTACTCCCAATTACTGTATCTTCTTTCAAAATCCTGTCACCTTCAATCCCATACCTTTCGCTTTGGGAATACGTACGGCGGGAGAATGTATCAAATTTCAGCCAAATCAGCCAACTCGAATTTTAATTATTCCCCGCTTCCCCAAAGAAGGGCAAGAAAAGATAAAAAGTCTGAAAACTCAGTCGGGTTTCGTCTTCCACCACGTTAATGCTTTTGAGGTAGGAGAGGAAGTTTTGATTGACTCCATTTGCTACCAATCTTTATCAAAAGTCGAATCTAAAAGCGATTTTCGACAAGTTGATTTTGAAGCTTCTTCACCTGGGCAACTTTGGCGATTTTATCTGAATCTAAAGAATGGGACAGTCCGGCGGGAATTGATTGATAACCGCTGTTGTGAATTTCCCAGTATACATCCGGCGAATGTGGGACGCTCTTATCGATATCTATATATAGGTGCGGCTGATACAGAAACTGGTAGTGCTCCCTTACAAGCATTGCTGAAAATTGATTTAGAGTCTGGAGAAAGACAACTTTGGAGTGCTGCACCCCGTGGTTTTGTCGGTGAACCGATTTTTGTCCCGCGCCCAGATTCTGAAAAGGAAGATGATGGTTGGATATTAGCTTTGGTTTATGATGCTGCCCATCACCGCTCAGATTTGGTAATTTTGGATGCTGGTGATTTCTCTAAAGGAGCGATCGCGCGACTACATCTGAAGCATCATATCCCTTATGGTCTGCATGGGAGCTTTACTTCTGAGGTTTTTATGGAAATTTGATCCCCTATTTGGATGAAACCATTTTTTCGCTGGCAATAATATGCAAGTCGATGTTTTTGAGCAAGCGCACTAATTTTTGCGTCAAAGATCCTTTGAGGAGCATTTGCCAGCGCGATCGCTGACTTTCACCAATTACAATTTGGGTAATCCGATGTTTCTCAGCGACTTGGGCGATCGCATTAGCTATATTACCGTTAGTAACACGAAGAAAAGTACCTTCAAATTCTTGACAAAGCTTTTCACAAGTGTGGATGTGTAAGCTTTCTTCTTTGGTGAGGAAGCGTTCTGGATCGGCTACGAACAAGGTATAAAGCGGCGCGTTCATATAGTTAGCCAGTCTCGCACCTCGACGTAATAGCTGCACTGAATTGGGATAGGTGGATACACACACCAAAACCCGCTCGTGAATATTACAAAATTGTCCATTGGGAGTAGAGGCGATCGCATTTCCTTCCACGTTGTCTGCCACCTCCCGCAAAGCCAACTCCCGCAAAGCAATCAGGTTACGGCGTTGGAAAAAATTATCGAGGGATTGTTGGATTTTTGGCTGTGCGTAAATCTTGCCTTCTAATAACCGTTCTTGCAGCGTTTCTGGTGTGACATCCACTACCACTATTTCATCTGCTTCATCCATAATTCTGTCAGGAACCCGCTCCCGGACTACCACACCTGTAATTCTGGCTACTAGGTCGTTGAGACTTTCCAGATGTTGCACATTCATTGTGGAGTAGACATCAATCCCGGTTGCCAAAACTACTTCTACATCTTCGTAGCGCTTTTCGCGTGGAGAACCAGGGACATTGGTATGGGCAAGTTCATCGATTAAAACTAATTGGGGCGATCGCTTTAAAATAGCATCTGTATCCATATCCGTCAGCGTCAACTCACCGCGAGGATATTGCTTACGGGGTATAATTTCCAGTCCCTCTGCCTTTTCAGCTGTCTCCTTGCGTCCGTGGGTTTCCAAAAGCCCAACGACAACATCAATTCCTTCGTGTTTGAATGCGTGTCCCTCCTCCAGCATCCGGTAGGTTTTGCCTACTCCAGGAGCCATACCAATAAAGATTTTATGCTTACCCCGCCGTCGTGCCGGATAAAGCGAGTAACTTGCAGAATTTAAAGGCGCATTCCCAGCCGAACCAGTATTACTTTTATCTGACATTAGACCTCTTGCATGAATACTTGAAAACAATAATCTTATGGTTCACGTAGAGGCGTAGAGAGTAATGAAAAAGTTATCTATTTATTCCTAACTCCTAACTCCTAACTCCTAACTCATAACTCCCCACTCCCCATTTACTGATTTTGCTGACGATTAATATCTTGCAAATCAAGAGCATAATTCAATCGGAAAACATTCACTCCCGGTTCGCCAAAAATCCCTAAAAATCTGCCATCAGTATACTGATTAATTAAACGTAAAATCTCATCTTCTTTTACTCCCCGTGCACCAGCAACCCGCGTCAATTGCTGCCGTGCTGCTTTCAAGGAAATATGCGGGTCTAAACCAGAGCCAGAAGTATAAATTATATCAGCGACTGGTTGAAGATTTTCATCTCGCAATTTATCTGCCTCTTCTAAAACCCGCTTCAGTAATTCTGGATTGCTAGCAGCGAGATTACTGGCTCCAGAGATGCCAGTTGGTTTGGCTTTTTTGCCTTGGCTATATCTAACAGTGCTGGGACGAGAATGGAAATATCGCTCAGATGTGAACACTTGACCAATCAAAGCGGAACCAATTGGTTCATCATTTTGACCCAGCTTGATGCTGCCGTTAGCTTGATAAGGGAAAAAAACTTGACCCACTACAAGGATTATTAGAGGATAGATGATTGCAGTCAACAACCAAAGCATTAGAGTTATAAAAATTGCTCTGATGGTTTCTCGAATAATAGCCATAAAAAGTTTTCCAATTGCGCCTAGAATTTAATTTTTAATGTTTAATTTTTAATTCTTTTGCCCACCTAGCAGGACGTTACAAGATGCTGTTAGCAACAGCATAAAAAACTGGGGTAGTTACCACATTCAAGCACAGCAGGATAAAAATAGCGAGTGGTAGATGTTGTTTATGCCATTGCGACTGTTTCCCCATCGTCTCTACTTTTGTTGTCCTTAGAGGATGTTTGAAAAGTCGCAAAATATAGTAGCACTGGCAAATATAATTTGCGACTATACAGACAAAACCAACTTCCGTGGGTTTGAAAACCTTGATTTTCTCTTTCTTAGTCCACCTCTGCGGACTAAGCTTTGTTTAGTAGCGAATTATATTCGCCTAATACTTTTCAAACATCCTCTTAAGCCAAGCCCACAAGTGTAATCAGTACATCGATCAATTTAATTGCAATAAACGGTGCAATCACCCCACCTAAGCCGTAAATTAAGATATTGCGTTGGAGTAACTGATTAGCTGTCAGCGGTCTAAACCTCACACCCTTTAATGCTAAGGGAATCAAAGCGGGAATAATCAAAGCATTATAAATCAGCGCTGAGAGTACAGCAGATTTAGCGCTAGTCAAATTCATAATATTCAAGCTTTGCAAGTTAGCAGCGACAAATATCACTGGGATAATTGCAAAGTATTTAGCAATATCATTAGCGATGGAAAATGTCGTCAATGCCCCGCGAGTAATCAACAATTGTTTACCAATACCAATGATATCGAGCAGCTTTGTGGGATCGGAGTCCAAATCAACCATGTTGGCGGCTTCTTTTGCTGCTTGCGTTCCTGTATTCATCGCCACACCGACGTTAGCTTGGGCTAATGCTGGAGCATCGTTAGTTCCATCTCCCGTCATGGCGACCAGTTTACCTGCTGCTTGTTCCTGTTTTATGATGCTGATTTTGTCTTCTGGTGTGGCTTCGGCAATGAAGTCATCCACCCCAGCTTCTTTGGCAATCACAGAAGCGGTAATTCGATTGTCTCCAGTTAGCATGATGGTACGCACTCCCATCCGTCGCAGTGCAAGAAAGCGATCGCGGATACCAGGTTTAACTATATCTTTGAGATAAATAATCCCATAGATTTCGTTATCTAAGCTAACTGCTAGGGGTGTACCTCCCAGGCGAGAAACTCGTTCGTAGGCGGCATCCAATTCTGGTACATCGTGTCCGTTGCGGGAACGGACAAATCCTTTAATAGCTTCTACAGCTCCTTTTCTGGCCTCATACCCACCAGGTAAATTCGTGCCACTCATCCGGGTTTTGGCGGAAAAACTAACTCCTTCTGCCTGAGTGGAGTCAAAATCAAACCGCGCGCCCAATTTTTCTGCCAATCGGACAATAGATTTACCTTCTGGTGTATTGTCAAAGACACTAGCTGCCCAGGCAATATTAGCAATTTCTGACATTGAATGACCGTTGAGGGGAATAAACTCTTCCGCCAGACGGTTGCCGAGGGTAATTGTACCTGTTTTATCGAGAAGTAAAGTATTGATATCACCACAGGCTTCCACTGCTCGTCCTGATGTGGCAATGACGTTAAATTGGGCAACTCGATCCATACCAGCAATACCGATGGTACTTAGTAAGCCGCCAATGGTGGTAGGAATTAATGCTACTAATAGGGCAATTAAAATTGGGACGCTAACTGGACTGTTGACATAGTAAGCAAGTGCAGGTAAGGTTACTACGACTAACAAAAACACTAAGCTAAGAACTGCTAACAATACCGTGATGGCAATTTCATTGGGTGTTTTGCTACGTTCTGCCCCTTCTACCAAGGCAATCATTCGGTCAATAAAACCTTTGCCTGGGTCAGTAGTGATGCGGATAATTAGTTCATCTGAGATAATCCGCGTTCCACCAGTGACGGAACTAGCAACATCGGAGCCTGATTCTTTTAATACTGGTGCGGATTCCCCAGTAATTGCCGATTCATCCACTGAGGCAACACCCATGATTACTTCACCATCGGCGGGGATGATATCGCCAGCAACGACGTAGATGGTATCGCCTTGTTTCAGGCTGGTGGATGAAACTTCAGTAAGTGTGCCATCGGCAGCAAGTTTTTTAGCGATCGCCTCTAACTTTGTTAACCGCAAGGCATCGGCTTGGGCTTTACCCCGTCCTTCTGCCACTGCTTCGGCAAAATTGGCAAACCAAACTGTAAAGAATAAAATCCCCGATAACAAGGCGTTGAAAACTTGCGGGTTCTTTTGAAGGGCTGGGCCAAATAGGTTGGGATCGATCGTTAGCAATAGGATGATAATTGTCCCTACCCAAACCACAAAGATTACTGGATTTTTGATTGCATACTTAGGGTTGAGCTTGACAAAAGCATCTCTAATTGCTCTTAAGTACAGCCACTTATTATTTGCCCTGGTCTTTTTACGTTTTTGGCGGCGATCGCCAGAACGAAAACTTGGGCGTCTAGCTTTGAAGTTAGTTGCCACTTGATTCATAAATAAAGTTAGCAGTGAGAAGTTAGGAGTTATAGGAACTTCTAATAAAAAAATATCCAACCTGTAGGATGCGTTAGTAACGCATCCTACGAAACCGGATAATTTATAAAATAACGGCAGGAGCCAGGAGGAAAGAAGTATGAATGAAAACTTTAGTTCTGAGTAATTACCCAGTTAAAAATAAGATACTGGTACGAGACGAGACGCTTAGTGCAAGATATAGCTGAGTGCTGTTAGCGGAGCGTTGAGCCAGTGCTGAGTATAAACCTCGTTGCTTCAAGGCTTTGAGCAATCAGCACTGTCCGAACATATCTGACTACAGCTATATAACCTTTCTTGCTTGAATCTCACACTTTTAAGTCTGGGTTACTTCTTCCTTCTGCCTCCTGAATTTTTGATATTTTCTTAATTTCAAACTTATAACTCATAACTTTTCTAACTGCCAGATGCTAGTTTTAAACCCTCAGCTATGGGGCCTAAAGCCAGAACGGGAAAGAAAGTTAATACTCCCAAAACCAGCGTCACTCCAGCCGTGATCCCAGTAAATACCAGAGAATCAGTTCTTAAAGTAGCAGGGGTTTCTTGTACTGGTTGTTTGCGAGACATCCCGTCAGCTAGCAGCAGGATGGCAATCATCGGAATGTAGCGTCCTCCGATTAGGCTAACTAAAGTACTCAAGTTCCACCACAGGGTCTTATCCCCCAAGCCCTCTAAGCCTGAACCATTATTTGCTGCTGCTGAGGCATATTCATAAACTACTTGAGAAATACCGTGATAGCCAGCGTTGCTAATTCCAGACAGGGAGATGGGATAAGCCAAAGCGATCGCACTGGGAATCAAAACTAGAATTGGGTGAATCAACAACACTACACTAGCGAGAACGATTTCCCTTTTTTCAATTTTGCGTCCGAAAAACTCTGGGGTACGTCCTGCCATTAGTCCAGTTAGGAAGACTGTGAGAATTAAGTAAATAAATAAGTAAGCTGTTCCAGTTCCCTGACCACCCCAGATAACCTGGATAAATAAGTTAAAGAGAGTCGAAAATATTCCTTGGGGCATCAGAGAATCGTGCATTCCGTTCACAGCACCAGACATAGTAGCGGTAGTCATCACTGCCCAAAATGCTGTTTGTGCCCAACCAAATCGAACTTCTTTCCCCTCTAAATTGGGTTGTTCCAATCCAAAAGCGGTATTAACTAGGGGATTACCTTGCAGTTCTCCTACGGCTGTAACTCCCACCAGAATCACAAAAATCACAAACACCATCCAAAAAAGTAGCCAAGCTTGTTTGATGTTATTGGCAAATATACCGTAGGTGTAAATTAAAGCTGCTGGAATAGAAATCATGGCGAGCATTTCGATCAAATTAGAAGCGCCATTGGGATTTTCAAAGGGGTGAGCTGAGTTGACACCAAAAAAGCCGCCGCCGTTCTCGCCCAAAAGTTTGATCATTTCAAAGGATGCTACCGGGCCTCTGGCCAGATATTGCGTCCCGCCTTCTAAGGTTTGCACATCCATAGTTCCAGCTAAGGTTTGTGGTACACCTGCTACCAACAAAGCGATCGCGCCAATAATCGAAATCGGCAACAAGATTCGCGTAATTCCACGGACAATATCGACGTAAAAGTTCCCCAGTCTTCTACCCGTCAACCCGCGAATAAAGGCAATTCCCACGGCTAAACCGGTGGCTGCGGAGGTGAACATCAAAAAGCCTAAAGCCCCTACCTGGCTAAAATAGCTTAAAGTTGTCTCACCAGCATAGTGTTGTTGGTCAGTATTCGTTACAAATGAAATCGTCGTATGTAACAATACATCCCAACTGGGCGCACCGAAGCCGTTTGGATTCCAAGGTAAGAGTCTCTGAAAATATATCAGAAAATACACTGAAATAGCCATAATCGTGTTGCAAAAGATTACGGACCGGATATACTGCCAACCCGTCATGTCATCTTTTCTCCGAACACCCGCAAGTACGAACATACTTCGCTCTATGGGGTTCATTAAAAAATCAAGCAGTGTTCTTT
>CAXUOL010000085.1:0-14413 GCA_964252435.1 uncultured Nostoc sp. | reverse complement strand
CTCCCACACTCCCCACACTTCCCACACTCCTCCCACACTCCCCCACCCATTTTTGACTAGCTAAAATAACCAGCCAATCTACCCAAGAAAAAACCACCAATCAATGAATAACGCTTTGTCCGCCGCTCTATTTTTGAGAACGGGGCAATTATTGTTCCCAACATTATGTAAAAGCTCGCCTCCATTAAATTGCTACTAAATCTGAGCGTTGCCGCAATCATCAAACCTATAAATATCAGCCATTCCACCATCAATTCAATTTTATCCCAGAGTTTGTGGTCGTATAAATAGCGCATCTGATAATTCTCTAGTTTTAGACAATCTATTTAATCTAATTTCATCATCTCCAAAAAATTTTTAGCTTTTACTTTGATTTTACCTAAATTCTAAACTTTTTTTAATATCGTACCACCATCAAGATTTACTTAAGTAAATATGCTATAAATGTTTTATGTTCCTGTAATCGAAGTAATCAAGATGATTCGATTAGTAATTATTGAAAATGAAGCTCTAAGTCGGCTCGGAATTAAATCAGTTGTTAATCAAGAGCAAGACTTTGAAATGTGTGGGGAAGCTGATAACGGAACTGAAGGGATGAGGCTTGTTGAAGAACTTAAGCCTGATATTGTTTTGCTCGATATTGCTTTGCCAGATATTAGTGGTTTGGATCTTATCTATAACATTAAGACGAGAACGGATAGTAAAGTCATTGTTCTCACTTATCACTCCAGTCAAGATGTAGTTAATTGTGCCTTTCAAAATGGCGCTGATTCCTACATTCTTAAAAAGATGGATCTGCAATTAATTAAACACGCTATCAATACTACTTATCAAAATAGTTCTTTCATTGACCCAGAGATTGCTAAAAGATTTTTTAGAAACTTCGCTTCTGGCAACACAAAAATTAAGGGTAAAAGATACAGAGAAACCCTTACTGCTACAGAAGCCCAAATTCTCAACTTAATTGCCCGTGGTTTTTCTAATAAAGAGATCGCCGAAAAACTCTTTATTACAGTCAGTACAGTTAAGGGACACACCAGCCATCTTTTTTCCAAGTTAGGAGTTAGGGGTCGTGTTAACGCGATCATTATGGCCAGAGAACTTGGCTATTTAGAAACAGAAACCTCTAGAGTTAGTTAAGCTACTTTTTGGGTTTGGTTTTCTTAAGCTGAATCAAGCAATATCCTTGTAATCGGTTTTCTTGTTGACAGGCTGCTACGGCTGATTGGTTGGACAACAATAACTGGTACATTTGTTTTCCTTCGCTTGATTTTGCCCACTGCAAAATCTTCATCTCATTAGCTGACACTACAACTGACTGAGTTCCACCCAAATTTGAGACAACATTCCAAGTTGTCAACGAACCTAGAAGCGCTCCTACCGCCATTACTCCTGTGCATATCCCTGATATAGACCAAAGTTTCCACCAACCCAAACCTTTGAATGAGCTATTTAAGGTTGATGGTGTTACATGTTTCATCTCATCACGTACAGCTTTCGATACTACTGTATAGTGCATCGACACAGCCGCTTTGCTAGTCGATTCTAATTTCTGGTCAATCATTACTGCCCAAGCTTCTACCATTGCCTCCATCCGCGCTTGCAGGTCAATCATTGTTTCTTCATTTCTGCCTAATGTTGCCATCAACTTAAACATCGGGTCATCTTCAGCTATTCCTAATTCATGGGATATTTGAGCTATGCGTTGTTGTTCTGCTTCCGAATATCCTTGTAAAATTTGTTCTGTTCTCATTTTTTAGCCCTAAATATTCAATTGCTTTATCATTATTTAAAATCGAATCGTAAAAGTTTTTAATCCAGTGGTAAATGTAAGTTCGGTAAACCACATAAATTGACTTATCTCTACAAGCTACGGAGTAAGGTTTTCCCGTCCTCTCCAATCTTTCGTAATGGTCACGATGTAACGCTGGCAAGAATATCTCAGTCCCACCCATTCTTTGTAACTTATCCTGCATTGATTGCTGATACTCTCCAAATCTCGTATCAAAATGCTGATTTTTTACTACTACATAGTTAGCATTATCAGTAGCAAACTCTCCCAAAGTTTTCAGGTAAGCTACACAATCTCTTCTGTGCGAAATTGGTTGCAAAAAAGTTAGTTTCCATTGATATGTAATTAAGAGATCGAACAGATCCGAACCCACAATATACTGACAGAGCTTATCTACATATTGCCCTGGCATATCAACAATAATTATATCTAATTCATTTTTGATAAAATCATCTAAAATTTTATCCGTACCTCCATTAAAAAAGTCTAAGCTTTCAATTGCCACTAAATTTTCATAAGCTTTTAATCTCTCACGATTGTCATGATCGTAGACCTGAATTTTTCTTCCTTGAACTTGAAACCAATCAATTAATAGTTTCGTAACTGTAGACTTCCCTACACGAGAGTCTCCTACAGTCATAATCATTCGCTTAGGAGAGTTCAACATTATTTAAACCTAACGACTCTTTTACTGCTTCAATCTCTTCTTTGAAAGTTCTTAACCAACTTGTGACTCTACCTTTAACCGAAGGTAAATCTGTTTGCTCCATCCCTTGCCTAAAAGTCATGCTATTTTCATCCAGATAATCATAACTACGTTCTATTAGTTCTGGCATTTTAATGTCAGCAAATGGGCTTTTTTGCGACTTTAGTTGCTCCTTAATTTTCTCAACTTCGGGAGAGTTTTCGTATCTTGTAAATTCATCAGGCTCCCCAAAAAATAAGTTCTTTACTACTATGTAATCTACTTGATTTCCACAAAAGCTATGCAAATCTATTAGTTGATTTATAGAATCGATAACGCGGCTAATAACTACTACCATAGTCACGCGGATATTGTAATGTTTTTCGGCTGTTTCCAGGAAAGTCATTTCTTCTACAAATTTCCGCAATATTCTTCTGGACTGTGGTGGTAATTCTAGTAAAAATAAAGATTCTGGCTGGATTATTTCACCATCTCCTACTGGCTTGGGATTTGCTTTTGTTTTCATTTCATCAAAGAACTGATCTATATTGCCTGTTTTAAAAATATCAAGTGGTTCTATATGGCAATGCTGACCATAAAATCTTAATAATTGAGAATTGGAGCTATCAGCATCAAAGCCGATAAATCTTTGTCCTTTATCCAAATATGTTTGCACTAATCCCCTTGCAAAAGTAGACTTACCTACACCACCCTTATCTCCAGTTACTATCACTAATCTCTTTTTGGTTATTTGCTCAATTGATCCTTCGTTCGCCTTGTCTTCTGAACCATTGTTCATAAGTTCGATACTATCTGTCACTTTCTTTCTCCTCATAATTATTAGTGGTCAAAAACTATAGGTTTAGGGGTGTAAGTGAATGGCACGCTTGATAACGTAAAACCTTGCCGTTAGCAGGTGTGGGAGGGAAAGAATCTATATTCTCCATACTCTCCAAATTATTCCCCTGAGAAACATTCCAGTATTTGAAAGTAAAATATTTCTAAATATCTTTGTTTGCTAAACTCTGCTAAATTATCCGTAATTGATTTGAAGGTTTGGAGAATTAAACCCTGCTCTATAATCTTCATTAGCTCATAATTGCTATTTAACTTTAAAGACTTATATATATAAAAATCTAATTCTTGAGCTATTAATAAATTCGGAGCTAACGCTACCAAGCTACTATACAGTTCTTCGTAATTTATAATTTCCGATAAAACTAATTTTACTAATTCTAAATATTGCTGCCTGAAGGATAATTCTTGATAATTACTAGTTCCCGGACAATTAGCAGCCAGAGGAATTTTCTTATAAATCAATTTTAAATATAATTCAATAACTTCTATTTCTACTTCCCATATCTTCTGTCCCTTTGAATACAGGTAGTTTATTAAAGAATCTCTCTTCGGAAAAATAATTCCTGAAGTTATATGCTTAATGTTAGTTTCTATATTCAAATTTGTCTGTTTTCTAAAAATTGGTACTATTTGGCTCCTTACCCATTGCATAAATTGTCTAACTACATCAGCTTTTACTATACCTGTCAATGAATGAATCCCCAAGGCATTCAAAGTATTAACGACGACTATTTTTTGATTCATCATCACTTGTCGCTGATTTGTTTTCGCATCTATTAATATTACTTTTCCATTGTTCAGGGCTGGAGCAATTATTTGGAATACATCAACCGCAAACAACTCTAATCCACTCGGAGCATCTATCACTCGTACTATATTGTTCGAGAAATGCTCAAATTCCCAAAACTGCCAAACTTCTACCATCGTTTTATGGCTCAGAACGATATTACTATCCCATATCTGCCAATCACAAAGGAATCGATAAAGGTACGGAAATAATCAGTACTTTCGTATCTTGATTTTTTACTTCTCTTTGTTATATATTTCTAGTTTTACTTTTTTTAATTTAAAGGGTAGGGTGAATGGCACTGCGCTATCACTGCCGCAACGCTTATGCTGACGCTTTACAATCACAAACAATAATTACGAATTACGAATTACGAATTACGAATTACGAATTACGAATTATTTAAAGCTCCATTTCCTGATTCTGATGCCGTTGTTGTGAATTATGCTGTTGTAGTTGCTGCGAGAGATTGACCAGTTCTTGGTTCCAATCTATCGCTTTAGACTTGTTTCTTTTTGCTTGTGGCAGCAATTGTTTAATAGCCCGTGCATTTGCATTCCCAAGTTCTGAAGAGTCAAATGCTACTTGTACATTAGGAATATGTTGCAATTGCTCAACAGGTAAGCTATTGGGGCGATCTATTGCCAGGAAGAGCGTTCTTTTGAGCGGTACATTGCCCTTGACTTGATATTCCAGCATGGCAAAAGAGATGGTATCAATGGGGGATTTACACAGCACTAACCTTTCTGCTGGATCTGTTGGCTGTCCACCTAAGTGAAAGTAAAACCAGCCCTCACGCCGCTTAGTCCCTTTCTCGTAACCTTTGAAAGTGTTGTTCTCGCCCCGTGTCCCCCGCAGGAATGCTCCTATTGCCTGGGGTTCTTCTAATAGATTCCGCATGACGAACACAGCGTTTTGCTGGTCATCAGCGTAAACCAGCCCCCGGTTATGCAGAACTTCCACAAAGTTTTCAGGTATCCCCCGTTTCTGGGTCAGGTAGTTGCAGACAGAAGGCCACTTGGTTTTATCCTCAACCGGGGGTGCAAATTTGGGTCGTGGTTCTAACTGGATAATCTCAGTAGCCACTTCACGAGTTTTTGCGATCGCTGCTCGTTCTGCCCCAGCTTCGCCAAATCGCTCATGTAACCAGACGATCGTCTGCCGCAGATTGCACTGGTTGACGTGCATCACCAAGTCAATCGCCCCACCGCCACCTTTGGAGTGTTCGGGTGAGAAATCATAAAATTTGGGCCCATCTATATTAATGATGTGTCCGTGACCCTTCCATTTTCCTTCCTCGTGGTGTAGCCCCAACTCCCAGGCGACATCCTCTAAGGCCAAGTCGCGCAGTTGTTGGGTTTGAGATTCTAACAACTGCACCCGTTTTTCTAATTGCTGTCGCTCTTTTTCACTATCTCTAGCCCGTTGCTCTGCACGGAACAATCGCTCTGCCATAAAGGAGCGATCAGCCAGTTGGTGATTAATGGCTTGGAACTGGTCATCAGACTGAATCCTGGCAACGTAACTCCTAGCTGATTCAAATGGTGTGGGTGCTAATTGGTTATTTGTAATGACTGCGGTGAGTGGTTCACTGTTAACGGCTTGGTAATACTCCTTTACTTTGGTGTGGGTTGCCTTACTGCCCTTGACCCCGCGTTCAATGCCCAAAGGAGCAAGTGCAGCAGCATAACTATCTTGGAGTTTGGATAACTTAATTCTTCCCTGTCCACCTCTGCCGCCGAACATCTCGTCATGACTGACTCTCCCGGTTTTTTCATTCAGTGGCACGATGTAGGCGTGAATGTGTGGGGTACTTTCATCTAGGTGGAGTTCTGCCCTAACGCACTTTGACCCATAGTTTTGAGATAGCCAGTCACGGGATGCGATCGCCCATTGCTGCATCAGTGAATCAGACCATTGCCCAGAAAGAGATGGATCACCAGGGCGGAAATATTCAGGTGATGCCGAGAGAAACATCTCGGTGCATAACACTGCGTCCTTTCGTGGGCGATGCTTGAGCATAGAGATTTTTTGCTTAACTATCTCTTCTAAAGAGCGTGAGTCTTCTCCCCCAATCAAGGGGACATAATATTAGTTGGATCTGCGTTGGGTGTTTCTCTGTTTCTGGTAACATGGTCATCACTTCCGGCAACGTTACCAAATGTTTTTAGTTTCTCAATTCTGAGAATTGTTAGTGGCGACATAAAAGATTTATGCTACAAATGTAGTGCTGGTGTAGTACTAAAAAACCTTCCAAGCGAACGGCGGTTTCATGTCACGAGCGCAGCGAGAGATGGCGCAGCCACCCGCAGGGCATGAAACCATAATGAGTATGGTTATGTTATTCTCTAAGCGAAGAATTGTTGAGGGCAAAAAATAGCAATTAAGAGCGCTAAGTTTTGGCATAGTCTAGGGATAGTCCAAGCATAGTCTAAAGAACTTACTTTCTTGAAAAAACTGATTAAGAGCGCTAAGTTTTGGCATAGTCTAGGGATAGTTCAAACTTAGTCTAAGCATAGTCTAGAAAAAATGTAGTTTGGTATACAATTTCCTTATTTAAAATCCACTAATTGCATAGATTTAGGGGAGATTGTAACTCAGTTTTTAAAACAGAAAAAATCGATTAGACTTTAATAAGTGATTCTGCATTTTGATTTTCTGCAAGTAAAAAACCGAAGCAACGCGGCTGTAAATGTACAGAAACTTTTGCATGAAAAAAAATGGAACAGAACCAACAAGTCTTTTTTTCAATTAGGCGAAGGTTAGGCACTATTGATGGACAGATAATTAATTATCTCCACTCTAGACCCTTCGATTTAGGGAACCTACCTGAAATAGTAATGTTGACCCTGCTTGAATATTGGTCGCCCTTTGCCATATCTGCTGATGGAGTGGATGGTGAAGAACTCAGGCAGAGGGCAATTTGGTCAATTAAAAAATTAGAAGCACAAGCGGCTTTGATTCGTGAAATTTTTCTGTCATCTCATGTCCAAACTGCTGTGACTGCGAACAACGCTGAAGTTGGCGATAGTGCAGATGGTCAAAGGCTAGTGTCCACCATTAATGATGAGAATGACCAAACCTTGGATGAGGACATTGATGATTTGGCAGAACTAGTTCTGCCAGAAGAAATAAAGCAGATTAACAGCTTGTTTAATGTCGAGTAATAGTTGAGAAAAATTCATGAATACGTCGAAAAGAGAGATTGCACCCGTTTACACAAGGGTAGCTGTGTCCATTGATTTAGGTGGGAGTCAGAGCAAGGTAATTGTTCAGATATATCCTTCGGGTGTGCCGATAGTAATAGCAATGGAGCCAGAAATTGCAGATGTGGGAAAAAACTCAATTACTCAGCTGTCAGGAGACTGTACTTGGGTAGGAATAGATGATGAGTATTATGTCTTGGGCGCTCTAGCTAAAAATACTTTTGCTGGCACACCAGCGCTCAGGGATCTGAAATATCACTATGCTTTACCAAAAATAGCGGGATTATTATGGAAAATTTGTCTTCAATTGGGCTTGAGTAATGGTGTTGATGCTTCCGTGCAATTATTGCTACCACCAGGAGAAATGTCGGACGGCAAGGATTTGGGCAAGAAGCTGTCGGCAGCGTTGAGAAAAGGAATTGCCACACCCACAGGCAAGTTAAAACTTAAGCTACATAATTTTTACGTGGCTCCAGAGGGGAGTGGGATTATGGCTTACCGTAGTCGGACTTTAGGTGCATTGTTTGGGCAAAAAAGTATTGGTTTGTTGATGTTGGGCTACCGGAATGCTAGTTTTTTTGTTTCGGCTAAAGGTAATCAAGCAAAGGCTGAATCTACAGAGTTGGGGATGAATTGGTTAGTGCAGCAATTTGTCGAGCGTACTGCTGTTGGGCTAGCAAAAGATGATTTACGTATACCAAAAGCTTTAGTGTCAGCAAGCTTAGGCAACGTGAATGCATTACAGTCGTTATCACGCAAAGCCACATCTGCTGGAGTTGAATCTGATTTAAAGTTGTTTAACTCAGTTTTACTAGATGTCCGTGGTGATTACTGTCGAGCTTTAATTCGCTGGATTAGAAATATTGCCGTATTGGATGAAGTTATCATTTGCGGCGGGACTGCTGAGTTTGTGCATAAGGAATTAACTCAACATTTTGAAAAAGAGGGCATACCCATTGTTTGGAATGGCAACGTCGAGATGCCTAAGTATCTCGATACCCTCTCTCTAGGTAGCCGAGTTACTGATGTCTGGACTGCACACATTACCTATATCAAGATGTTAGACTACAATTTTGGCTACCAACGTAAAACTGATTTGGTTCCAGACTATCATCAATCCCCAACTGTAAAAAATTCCACCCCACCTAAAGAAGTTTGGCAGAAAAACGGGTTTTTGACCATGCACCCTGGTGTTTAAAGCCCTAATTTGAAAGTGATTGCCTATACGTAGAGTCTCTGCGGCTTGCTCCCAGGCGATCGCTTTCAAATTTGCATGTCACTATACCCAAAAGATTTCAGGGTCTAGAAGCATAATGTCACTTAAAAGATAAGATGGCCGTTTTTAAAGGATAAAGTGGCCGCTCCAATCAAGCTGGAATGCTTATTTTTCCGTTGCATACAATCTGTGGCGATCGCATTCAAATCTCTTAAACACTCTTCCCTACTCAGTTCTGCTTTGCGGTCACTTTATTCTTTAATTCCGGCCACTTTATCTTTTAGGTGACAGACACTTCTGCCCTCTGCCTTCTGCCTTCCCCAACCGAGATCACCAAAAGTGATACTGCTGGCGAAATATTGCTTAACCTACCGACTGAGCCATAAGCTTTGCAAATTGCGAAGTTCGCGTGGTCGCTTGTGGAATACCGGACAGCCAGTGAAATATGCGCTTGAAGTTAATTGCCGTTGCTGTCATCAAATGTTGCAGATGAGTTTTCGCTAATCCAATATATCGAGCATGGCGGAGTCCATGAGCGCGAATGCTTTCAGAGAGAGTAGCTTCAATTCCAGCCCGCCCTTGCATAGTCTGCTTTATACTCGTCAGTCATTGCTTGTTTTCGTGCAGCTTGCAATGCTTTGTACTGTGCTTCTTTCCGAAGTGTAACCAACCGTCGCTTTTCTTTGGTGCGAGTACACAGATGCAGGCTGGGGCAATTGGCGCAGTCAGCTCGTGCAAACTTAATTTTAATTACTTCATTGTTTCGACCATCGATTGCAGGTGTCCAAGATGTACTCGTCTTTCCTTCGGGGCAAATGGCAACTTCTTGTTGCCAATCAACTTTAAAATCGCTCGCTGCAAATCCATTACCTGCTTTGGATTGCCAGCGTAGGTCTGAGCGGGTCGGTCCCAGCAATTGAACTTGATGCTCTTGTTGAGCGGTTACCAACAATTCGGCATCTAGATATCCTGTATCAACGATATGCTTACTGGGAAGCAAATCCTTGTTAGCAAGTGAAGTATGGATTGCTTCAGTTACATCACCATCAGCAATGGGTGCCGCCGTCGTTTCAACATTTGTAATTAGATGTAATGAATTAGGTTCGCAAGTCTCACTCAAATGAACTTTGTATCCTACCCATGATGTTGTATTCTTTTTTGAATAATGAGCATCTAAATCATAGGGTGAACTAATCATTAATGTAGCTGGTGGTATTCCTTGCTCTGTTCGCCAATAAATCTCGTTATTACATACATAGTATTGCTGTACCCATACTCGTCGTAGTGTTTCGACTGCTGGAACCTGTTGTAACCATTCTGGACTATGACCATCAAAGATTGCATCAAGCAGCTGTTTTCCATCTTCGCCATACACATGAGCTTGTTCCTCTCGCGCTGCTTTTGAAGTCGGTAGATGATAGTCTTCTATGCGCTCGCTATAACGTTCTATCCATTCTGGCTGGCTTTGAGCTTGCAACCAAGCAGGTGCAACAACGGCCAGCGCATTCAATGCAGCCCGCAGCGTTTCTCCAGCACACTCCAGTCGTGTCACTGCCCGAATAGTTGCGACAACATGGGTGGAGTCTGTCCGTTGGCGACCTCTTGCTTGCAGCCAGCCTTGTTGTTGACACCAGCTAAGGAGTTGATCAAACACTAAACTTTCAGCTTGTTGAGCGATCAAGCGAGTGCGAAATTCGCTCAAAACAGTGTGGTCAAACCCCTTATCTGTTAGTTCTAAACATAGGAGGTACTTCCAATCAATTCGGCTTCGGACAGCATCAGCGGCTTGACGATCTGTGAGTCCTTCTATGTACTGCAATATTGTCACCAGAGCTAATCGCATCGGTGATACTCCAGGTTGTCCCTGGTGAGAAAACAATGTACTAAAATCTTGGTCGCTCACAAAGGAGTCAAGGCGATCTGCCATCGTGATGCAGAGGTTACCCTTCGTAAAAATAGCTTTGGCAACTTTAGCCGTTTCTGCTGGTACAGTATAGCCCGGTTGTGGATTCAGTGACATCGAATGATACCTCAAGCGATCGCTTTTTAGATCCTAAATAACTCTTGATGGAGCCAACTTATTTGTTAAGCAATATTTCGCCAGCAGTATCAAAAGTTGCCAAGAACCCATATCTTGAGCTAAAAGTTTATTTTATGATTCAAATCACAGTTATTAGTTATATTGTTATACATTCTAGTAAGTTTCTGTAGACGCTCAACTTGATATGATTCAAGTGAGTAAAAAGAAGCTGATTTGATTATTTGTTTGAGTTCTTCTGCCCACTGGCTATAAGTTGAAGTACCAATAGTCCCTTCAGACGACTGAATATAATTAACTAAAACTTGAGGATTGACTTTAAATGTACTAATTACATATTTTTTAGCACATTGGAGTAATAATTCATAGTCAGCAAATATTTGGTGGCAAGGATTCCATTTTAAAGCATGATTACGGTAATGAATGAATCCATTGCTATCAAAAATTTCTTGTTGACTTTAAAAAAAACTTTTGTATTTTTAGCCAGTTACTTTTATCTTCTTGCTAGCTGTTGTATTATCTGCTGGAGTGCGACAAAAATAGAAACTATTTTCTTGACAATGCACAAATGCAGACTCTACATCTGACTATTCATACGATTCCGATTCAGCAATGCACTGTTGAAAAAACTCCTTTCAATATTGGTAGCGATAAATACAATGACTTGGTAATTCCTGATAACAGCGTAGATAAAGGACACGCTAAGATTGCGTTTAAAGAAGGTCAGTATTATTTGCTAGATGAAGGTAGTACCAATGGCACACGGGTGGGAGGGATTCGGCTAGAAGCATATCGATTCCGAGCTTTAACAGACGGGAATCTTATAGAGCTTGGTTCGGTGATCGTAGAAATCAAAATTAGCTCCCCTGCACCAGCCAAAATTCCAATATTTCAGGCAAGGCAACGTCAAACTCTCTCAATTGAACGTATGAGATTAGATGCAATCAATTTAAAAAAATCTAGCAGCCCAATATTAGGTACAACTCTGCTCAACGATATTTCTGTATCTTTCTTTCCGCAAGAGTTTGTCGTTATTGCTGGGGTTAGTGGTGGCGGGAAGTCAACTCTCATGGACGCACTCAACGGACAACGCCGCGCTAGAGGTAAAGTATTTGTTAACGGCTGCGACCTCTACAAGAATTTCAACGCTTTCAAAAATAAAATTGGCTATGTGCCGCAGGACGATATCGTTCATTCAGAACTGACTGTGGGGGAAGCACTTAACTATGCTGCTCATCTCCGTCTGCCTTCAGCATCGCCATCAAAAAGGCAGCAACGCATACAGGAAGTACTTGAACAACTGCAACTTACTGGGCGCAAGAATGTCTCTATTGGGCGACTTAGTGGTGGGCAGCGCAAACGTGTAAGTATTGGGGTAGAACTAATCAGCAATCCCAGCATATTTTTTCTGGATGAGGCAACTTCAGGACTTGACCCTGGCACAGAATTACAAATCATGCACCTTCTGCGGAGTTTAGCAGATGCTGGAAGTCTAGTAATATTGATTACTCATGCTACCAAAAATGTGGCGATCGCTGACATGGTAGTTTTTCTGGCTAAGGGGGGCAGACTTGCTTATGTTGGCCCTCCGAAGTTAGCCTTTAGCTATTTCAAAGTCAAAGATTTTGATTCAATTTATGCCAGAGTTGAACACCAGTTGTCACCATCAGAATGGGAGCAGGGATTTAAGTCTTACGCTTTCTACAAAAAGTTTGTCAGTGAACGCCAAAAGACCATTCCCCAAAACTCAATTAAGCCCGTACTAGTTAAGCCGGATTTTCTCCAACAATGGGGGGTGCTATGCCGCCGTAACTTGGCTATTCTGCTCAAGAACAAAATCAGTTTAGCGTTAATGCTTCTAGGAGCGCCGATTTTAGGTTCATTGAATTTTGCACTGTGGAAGCCTGACTTATTTAACACTAAGATTGGCAATGCAGGACAGGCAATAACAATGCTGTTTGTCACAGTCATCATGGCTGTAATGTCTGGAGCGCTAGCTACGATGTCGGAGATTGCGAAGGAAACTGCCATTTATCGCCGTGAGCGCAGTGCCGGACTAGGGATAGTTCCTTATGTAGCATCCAAGTTTCAATTAGCATTATTGCTAGCACTTTATCAATCAGCAATACTTTTAGTTTGCATGAACTCGGCGGTGAAATTAAATGTTGATAACAGTACTTTGACTCTCATGTACCTCAGCCTCTTCCTCGCTTCTTTTGGGAGTATGATTTTGGGACTGTTAGTTTCTGCGATTGCACCAAGTCAAAGTGTTGCACCTCTGCTAACAATTCTTGTGTTGGTTCCTCAAGTCGTGTTTGGAGGTGGCATTCTCCCAGCGAACGAATTCAACTCTGTGGGCAAAACATTTAACCAGATGATGTTGACTAAATATCCCTTTGAATCTCTAGTATCCCTGAGTGGACTTGGCGCAGATGTGGCCAAAGACTCGTGCTGGCAGAAAACTGAGCAGCAACGGAAAGCGTTATCAGAAAAACAATCCCTCGGCTGTAGATGTTATGGGGCAAGTGTGTTTAACAAGTGCAAATTTCCAGGGATTGGTAAAGTAAAAAAGTCATCGTTTTTAAATGCTGATTTATTAAAGGTACGTTTGCTGATTCAGGGGATTTTCGATAGCTATGGAAAAACTTTTAAAATTGATTTGACAGAAAATCTATTTTCTATGTCGAGATTAATTGTTTTATTAATGATGTTAATTCTACTAGCCCAATTTCTCAAAGGTTAGCAAGTAAAAATACTTATAGCTGAAAGTTCGCTGACTCCAAGTAGGCTGTGCGCCATCTCTAACACCCAGAAGAAAGTATTTGATTAATTCTCAAATTCAGGAGGCAGGAGATAGGAGGCAGGAGGAACCCACATTTAAAAACGTGGAATTGATCTTGGACGCAATGCAAGTCGCGCTACGCGCCGACGCTCGATGACTCGCTTGCCGCCGGCGCTATCGATACAATTTTTCTTTTAAACTGGGCTTTATACCCAGAACTAAAGTTTTATATTCATACTTCTTTCCTCCTGCCTCCTGCCCTCTGCCTCCTGCCTTCTTTGTAAAATACTGAATTAGAGCTTTAGCATAAATAGACTTATTTTTCTACAGACAAGAGTACGGTTTTTTTCCGTACTCTTGTCGATTGATTTTTTGAGAGCAGAAAATATAAACTCTGCGGTGGGAGTAATTATAATTTCCATTTTTACTTGCAGAATCTGGTGTGGAGGAATATTCTTCTGCACCTTTCCCTACTTACTTTCATCTCAAATATTTCTTAAAGAAATCATGCAACAACTAAAATTACCAAGCCACAACAACGGTACATACCCTCAAAAGTCAACAGACTCATTCACTATCCCTCAACAGAAAGAGCGACTAGAAAATCTGTTGTATCAGAAGGTTCAACAAGGGGAAGACATATCCCCTTGTATTGAAGCTCTCTATTATTTAGCTTCAAAGCAGACAACGGAAGACCAACTGCAAGTAATGTGGGCTGAAGTAGTCAGAGAACGCTCGGCATTCAATTCACTGCAAAGAGTAATCATTACAGCCTTTGCCATCTTAGGAATGATTGCCTTTCTCAATGGGGCATTTCGCTCTGTTAAACCATCTGCGGCTGTTGTCAACCCACCTGCTGTTCAACCTCATTAAAAGGATTTTACCAAAAAGCTGAGAGCTTTGTTTGATAATGCTTTCAGCTTATATTATCACTCACTTGGTTTCGGCTCACCTAATATGCTGTGTCCTTGTCGAAAGGCAAACTGTCAACATCCTCAAAGTTACGCAGGTCTTGCTCCATCTGCTGCCGACGTTGGACGTATGTTCTG
>CAXUOL010000084.1:0-14478 GCA_964252435.1 uncultured Nostoc sp. | reverse complement strand
GCGACAATCATCATCCCTTTCCCCTTTCCCCTTTAACATGAGTCCCTTTTATTTTACTTACTACCTTTTATTTTACCATTACCATTAAACGTCTCCCTGACTTCGCTACAACACACCTCTTTTTGCAAGAGTTAGTTTCGATTTAACGCTGAATTTTAGTCAGATGATTTTGCACATAAACCTCTCTAATCGGAAAAGGAATTTGAATTCCTGCTTGCTGATAGCGTTTGTGCAATTTCTTAACAAAAAGATGTTTACCCATACGCTGATCAAAATATTCACTTACCCGCATATAAAGCGTAAAATCTATACTAAAATCATTAAAAGTATGAAATCTAATATATGGTTCATTTTCTTTTAATTCCGGTGCAATTTCTTGCATAACTTCTTTAGCAACTTCTACAGTCACTTTTTCAACTTGTTCCAAATCGCTATCATAACTGACACCAACATCCATTGTTAAAGTAATTTCCTTGGCAGGTAAATGATAATTTGTGAAAATGGCAGAAGACAACTTAGAATTGGGAACAATGACTATATTATTGGAAATTTCTTTAATAGTTGTATTCCGCCAAGAAATATCTATAACATATCCTTCATGACCAGCATCTAGTTTCACATAGTCTCCAGTTCTAACTTGCTTAGAAATAATTAAGTAAAAACCAGAAAACAAATTTGCGAGTGTGTCTTGAAGTGCTAAACCAACTGCTAGACCACCAATACCTAAAGTTGTGACTATCGGTGTAATTTGAACGCCTACCGTTTGCAAGATGATTAATGTTCCTAAAACTAAAACAGTAGTCTTAGCAAGGTTAGAAATTAATGATGTGGGAATCCCTTCTGCTCTGCGAATATATAAATTAAGGAAACCAGCAGTCAATTTGGCCAAGACTAAAGTTATTGAATATAGGAATGCCATCGTCAGAATTTTTTGCAGTACGATGGCAACATTTGGCTTCAGTGGGGCACTCAGAACTGCCCAAAAAAAACCGCCAATGACAAACCAAAGAAAAGTCATTCGGTGTAGAGAGTGAAATATAATTCTACTCCCGGCAATTCGTTTATTAGTAACGAATGTTTCTAGTTTTTTGAAGATAACTTTCTCACCAATTACTCCAGCCAGTAAGCCAGCTAGAATAAACACTATCGGCGGAATCCATTCCATCATATAGATTTTAAATTTGGAGTTTTACATTTTAGGATAACAGCACTATTGCTGCAATTATGGCTAAATTTTACCTTGTTAGTTGTCGAATTAGCTGCTTGAGATTTTCTTTCCTTATGGACTTGCCAATTATTTATCACCCAAATTACATTGCTCCCTTACCTGAAGGACATCGTTTCCCGATGTCTAAATTCCGACAACTCTATGAATTGCTGTTAGCTGATGGTGTAGCCAATCAAGAACAATTTCACACTCCCGAACGTCCGCTACTAGAATTGATAGAGTTAGTCCACACCCCAAGCTACGTTCAAGCTTATTGTGAAGGAACCTTAGACCCCAAAGCACAACGTCGCATTGGTTTACCTTGGAGTCCAGCATTAGCAAATCGTACTTGTGTAGCGGTAGGTGGTACGATACTCACTGCAAAATTAGCACTAAGTCAGGGTTTAGCTTGTAATACGGCTGGTGGAACTCATCATGCTTTTCCCAGTTATGGGTCTGGTTTTTGTATTTTCAACGATTTAGCGATCGCCTGTCGCGTTTTACAAAAATTCGGACTCGTTCAAAAAATCTTGATTGTAGATTTGGATGTCCATCAAGGAGACGGTACTGCTTTTATTTTCCAAGACGACAACAGCGTTTTTACTTTCTCCATGCACTGCGAAGTCAATTTCCCAGGTACTAAACAAAACAGCGATTTGGATGTTCCTTTGCCGGTGGGAATGGAGGATGACGCCTATTTGCAAACCTTGGCGAGTTATCTAGCAGATTTATTGTCTAAAGTCAAGCCAGACTTAGTATTTTATGATGCTGGTGTTGACCCTCATATAGGCGATCGCTTGGGCAAATTAGCCCTTACCGATGCTGGCATTTTTCGCCGGGAAATGCAGGTTTTAAGTACCTGTGTGAGTAGCGGTTATCCCGTCGCTTGCGTCATTGGTGGCGGTTATGCTGATGATATGAAATCCCTGGTTTGGCGGCATTCCTTGCTGCATCGTGCCGCTAGTGAAGTTTATCAGCAATACAAACTATTTTAAACGCAGAGGAACGCAGACTGTTGCCAAATTTAATTCGTAGCGATTCGCATTAAAATAATACTTTGCGCTCCTCTGCGCTTACCTTTGCGCGACGGCAGTCACTCATGAGGGAAACCCCCAAGACCGCGCTGCCTCCCCTCTGCGTTTAAATCAAAACCCTCAATTGTTAACTGGATGAACAACGGCAAAGTCAGAGTCTACGACCTAGCAAAAGAATTAAATTTAGATAGCAAGAAGCTATTAGCAATTTGTGAAAAGCTCAAAATTGCAGTCAAAAGTCATACCAGTGCAATTCCAGAATCCGATGCAGAACGTATTCGTGTAGCGATAAGTAAACTAACAGCAAAATCCTCAAAAACTAAAACCAACTCTGAAGATTGGGGCTATATGTTTATAGCTTCAGCAATTGATAGCTTTATCCGCCATCTTGAAGGTGAGGCTGCCCTGAAATCATATCCCGATTTTAGAGAGCGGCGCGATCGCGCTAATGAGTTAATGTATGAGTGTGTCGGTAAAATGCCTTCTTTATTTTATGTGCGTCGCAAGGGTGCAGGGAAAGAAGCAAGAGAAGAAATTTGGGATTTGACAATAGCAACAGACAGCAATGATTTTCAGTTACCTACAAGACTTGAGAAGCTCAGAAAAACATTAGGATTTAAAGCAGCTGTACCAAAAGATGGACGCGGTGGTTTAAAAATACTTTCGGCTCAGTTATTACAACCCTCACGGGGACACGCCGATAGCTATGCTATACCTTGCCGCTTGCGTTTGCTGCCTAATCATCAGCATCATCTTGACATTCCACCGGCAACATTGAAACGCATAGCAGCTGCGCTAGTTTGTGGCGAAAATGTGCCTACAGAAGATCAGCTGAAAGCTTGGAAAGCGTTTTTGCAAATTGAAGAAAAAATTGCGAAAGCACGTCAATTTTGCGTGCGCTATGTAAGTCACAACTATAACTTCAAAAGACGAATCAGTTTTGAAATTGATGTAGCCTCAGCTACCCTTGACGGTTTTTATCAAAATTCCCTCGAAGTAGAGAATTTTTGGGAACGAGCAAGACGCACAAAAAACGAAGATTTAAAGCTTTTTGAAACTGCTCCCGTCGGCAAAAATTGGATTAGCGGTCGTCAATTAGGGAGTGTTGAAGAAGTTGACCCCAACCGTTGTATTATCAGCCTCAGATTAGAACGCGACTTAGCTGAATTCATGGCAGCAGAGCGCTATAAGTTGCCAGATACAGGATTTTTGTGTTTTGAGGCAGTTGGTGATATTCAGCAGATTCAGCGCAAGAAAAAAGCTTTAGATGATTTGAATAACGGTTATACCCAAAATCCCTATTTGGGTAACTTTTTATTTGATGCTTCTCAGGCTAGACAAATCAAAACAACTGTTGAACTTCAACCACAAGATTTATTATTATCCTCTGCAAATCCTGGTCAGAAAGCAGCAGTAGAAAAGGTACTTGCCGCGAAGGATCTTGTTCTCATCCAAGGGCCGCCAGGTACTGGGAAAACTACCGTAATTGCCGAGATTTGCTATCAAATTGCCCTTCGCGGTGGACGCACTCTAATTGCATCTCAAGCCAATTTAGCAGTAGATAACGCCCTGAGTCGATTAGTTCATAACCCAGTGATTCGGGCTGTACGCAAGGGAAGATCCGAAAAAGTTGGGGAAGAAGGACAGCCATTTTTAGAAGACCAAGTGATTGGCAGATGGCTAGAAAATACAGCTAATGACTGTGAAAATAATCTGACTCAACGGCTGGAAAATATTAAAATTTTCACTCAATTACTGGCATCATCACAAAGATTCACAGCCTACTTCCAAGCGGAGGAAGAATTTAATCACCAACAAACTAAATTCAATAAAAATAAATTAAAATTAGAGAGCAACTTTAAAAATCAAGAAAAATCTTACAACGAAACTGTAGAAAAACATAACGAGGTTGAATCACTAATTACAAAATTAGAAAATATATTAAATACTGCACCAAATATCAACTGGGAAACTCCAGAAGTTACAGATTTTTTGCCACTTCTTAAGCCCTACACTGAAGGTAACAGTTTAGTAGAAGAATTTTTAGCAAATGTTCGTCAAACCATCAAATATACTGATGAACTTGGCTTTGTGCGTCCGGTGCCTGGTGCTTTTGGTTTAGCAGCTTGGTTGCATGAAACTGTAGCAATAGAAATTTCTGGATTTAAAACTTCTTTGACTTATGCTCAAGAGGCAAGTAAAGCCATCTTAGAAGTTGCAGCATCAGTGGAGGTTGTCAAACAAAATTTTGCCTCGTTAAATAAGTTACAACCAGATTATCAGCAATATCTTACTAAACTGCAAAATATACAGCAAACAATCCAGATATGGCAAAACCGCAAACGGGAAATAGATTACATTATCTCAGCAGTTAAAGAATGGAAATCTACAGCACCTTCTCATCTCTATCAAACTTTAAAAGAATGTCATCAATCAGGTTTACAACTCACAGAAAATTTAGTTGACTTGCCGCTAGGTTTGTTGATGTTTGCTAATACATTAAAACTCCCAATAGTCCCAAAAATTTATAAAATAAATCTACCTGAATGGGAAGTATTAGCAAAGGCGATCGCTTATGAAATAGACGGAGGTTTCTGTGACAGGCGGGGTAAACAGCATAATTTTAGCTATTTTTTACAAGAAAATTTTAGTCAGATTCCAATGGTGCTATCAAAGAGCGATCGCATCCAATGGCAAGAAACCTATCAACAGTTTAATAACTATCAGCTACTCAACCAAAAACAGCGAAAATTACTAGTTGAGAACACCCAGGTTTTCTTAATTAGAATGCAACGGAGTTATAGTGGATCATGGGAATGGAATAACATTGACTCTACTCTCACCCACATTACACAAGAATTACTAGATACAATCCTTGCAAATGCGCGTCAATGCGTTTTAAAAGTCAAAACGGAAACCGATCAACAACTTCAGTTTCTGCAACGACAATTAAATGAACTTCAGAAAAATGAAGTTAGCCAACAGCAAATATCCATTACTCAAGCTGAGGTAGAAAAAGCACAGCAGGATGCTAATTTCCAACTTGGACGGGTGATTAATATCTTACAAGAACTTAATCAAAAAAATCTACCTTCTCAATTATGTATTCTAGTTGAAAAATATCTGGCAACACAATCAAATATTTGGGAGCAACCCCAAGAATTTGCAAATAAAGTAAATTACTGGGAAACTTCCATCAGTCAGCTTGAAACCTTAATCTCATCATTAGAACCTTTTGCTGTACTAGATACAATTAAGCATTCTCTAAATGAGCATTTATTAAAGCTAAAAGAAGAAGCTAAAACTTCTCTACAACAAGTTCAAAAACTACAAATTAATCTAAGCGAACTAGAACAAAAATCACAACCGCAGCCATCAGCAAACCTAATAGAAGAACGAAGCTGGTGGTTGACAGAATGGCAAACAATACCTGATAAATTTAAACCAGAAAATTCTCAAGCAGACTTGTTTAGTATAGAGTTTTTATGCAAAATCAATACTCAGTTTGAATCTTGGCAGCAACAACTCCAAAAAGATGAAACTTATCTCAATAAATATCAGAATTTTGTACAAGATTGGATAGTAAAATTAAGACAGCCAACAGAAGGCAATCGCGACGATTTAAGGCGCATTTATTTAGATAATGCTAATGTCGTTGGTATTACCTGTGTTCAAGCTGCAAATAGAGGTTTTTCTGAAGAATTCAAATCTTTTGATGTCGTAATTATTGATGAAGTTAGTAAGTGTACTCCACCAGAGTTACTAATCCCAGCTTTAAAAGGCAAAAAACTAGTCATGGTAGGCGATCATCGGCAATTACCACCCATGCTTGATACTAGCACTTTAGAAGAAGTTGCTCAAACAATAGGCAATACAAGAGACGAACTACAATTTTTAGAAGAATCATTGTTTAAAAGTCAGTTTGAATCTGCTGATGAAAGCATCAAACAAATGCTAACTACACAGTATCGAATGCACCCATTTATCATGGGAGCAATTAATCAGTTTTATGACGGTAAACTAGAATCTGGTATTTTGGAGCCGGATACAAAACGCGCACATCATCTAGCAGGCGAAATCATCCAAGAATCTCAGCATCTTATCTGGGTAAAAACGCCTATAGAGAATCAGTTTTTAGAGCAACGAAATGGAACTTCTTATTTTAATATTCCAGAAATTGATGCGATAGAACATCTGTGTCAGCAGTTTGAGAGTATTTGGGCTTCTAAAGTTGCGAATGGTGAACCAAAAAAAGAAATTGCCGTAATTACATTTTATGGCGCTCAATTAAGAAAAATCGATGAACGTCTGCAATCTGAACTTTTTCCTTCGCTAGAAATTCGTACTGGTACAGTAGACAGATTTCAAGGTATGGAAAGACCTGTTGTGATTGTCAGCATGGTTCGCAACAATAGCAAAGGAGATGTGGGATTTGCTAAAAAACCAGAACGGGTAAATGTTGCATTTTCCCGCGCTCAAGAACTGCTGATAATTGTGGGTTGTCATAATTTATTTACCCATCAATCAGGTAAAGTCGGAAGTATGTATTCTGAAGTTTCAAATATTGTCGATACACATAAAGGTTTCGTTGATATTTCTCGTCTCTTCAGTTAAATCTAGGACTTACGCAAAAATTGCTAAAAAGCTTAATTTATCGAACCGCCAAAACGAGGCAGTGCGTTGGGCGGCTCTGCCAAGTTGTAGACACCCGAAGGGTAGCAACTGCCGTGCCAAGAGCGCCGAGAATTCGTAGAGTGTGCGTAAGTCCTAAAACCTATTGTTGACAATCTCAACAGATTGAGTCTATCTACTGGGCAAATTAGTCTGTGTAGATAGAGCTTATCCAGTCACCTGCATCATCGTTAGCAGTTACACTGATGAAATGCAGTTTTTCTTTTGGCGTTACTCGTTCCGAAGATTAAACCGATAGATAAATAATATTTTCTTTCCTTCAACCGAGAATTATTAAGATCCCAGACATTTCTGGAAAAGAGATTGTGGCATGTGTAGTAAGAAAGCAAATATCACTTGATGCTCAATGTAGCTCAAGGGGGTCTAATGATTGATCGCTTTGTAAATCTAATTTTTATCGATTCTTTTGCCCTAGCAATTAACCTGACGTTTGGTACATTACTTCGCACTAAAATCTGCAATTATTCATGGGATGGAGTTGTAAGTGATCAGCTTTCAACACCAGAAAGTAGCACTAGTTCTTCTGAATCGCCACCATCATTGGAGAAGGAAGATACAACCACTCCTATTTCATAAAACCTGCCTGCTATTGTTGTCAAATTACTTTATTTGAGGTTTTGTGTAATTTGTAAAGATTATTAAAATTTAATCTTTTTTACATAAAAAAAGCCTGAAAATTGCGTTACCTTAAGGCTCCTCAATAAGCTTGGAAGGGTTTCACGAATTATCTATGCATATTTATTAGACTTATCGCAAATGAGTATCAAAACTTTGTACAGCAAGAGTCAAAACCGAATTTTCGGATCAGTTTATTTGCTAGTTTCTTTTTCTCTCTAAACTTAGCTGGAAAATTTTTCACATGACCGAAAACGACTCATGATACAACCCCCTAAATTTATTTAGGGGTGTTTTGAATTTTGAATTTTGAATTTTGAATTCGGAGCGAAGCGACGTGACAGAACCTAACAATAACTTCAACGAAGCGACAGTTGTTCCCGACATTTATCTGGAACAGAACTTCTATACAAGTGACTCGGTTAGTGCGACCGACTTGGATGATTACTATAAGTTTTATACCCTCTATGGGCCGTCAACCCTCTACGCCCCTCTGAATGGCTTGTCAGCCGACGCTGACATCTACCTCTACGACCAAAACCAGAACTTAGTTGCCAGTAGTAGCCTCACCGGGAACCAAAGTGAGACGATCAACGCTTCTCTACAGGGCAATCAGTACTATTACGTTAAGGTGCACAATTACAACGCGTCTAATACGACGAACTATGGGCTGTACCTATACAACGACTATTCTGGCCCAACCTTAGCAACAGCAAGGGATATCGGTACCAGTTGGGGTCAAAGCAGCAGTAAGTATTTGGCTTATAACAAGATTGGCTGGCAAGACTATCTCGACTATCGTGATAACGTTGATGTCGTGAAGTTCACGATGGAAGCCCCTGGCACTATCAGTCTACGGATGAAGGACTTCACCTATACTGGTGGGCTGCAAGCCACAATGCAATTGCTGGACTCCAGTGGCAATGTACTCCAGACAGTCTCCGGTACAGTGGGCAACGGTCTCAATGTCGATCGCTACTCTGCCCCTGCTGGTATCTACTACGTCAAGTACACCCAAACTTACGGCTCCGACCCATACACCCTCCGCATCACCACTGATTACGCGGGTGACGTTACTGGCACAGCACGAGACTTAGGCAATGTCAGCGGCACTAGTCGTCGCTTGTACGATATGGTAGGAGGCTCATTTGGATTGCCAACTTATGAAGATGCTAACGACCTCTACAAATTTACCCTAGATAAGACATCACCTATCGATTTACGGTTGGACATCGATACCTCTGCCTTCCCAACTCCAACCTTCGATGCCAATTTACGCCTCGCCCGTGACACAAACAACGACGGGTTTATTTCAGCAGGAGAAGTTTTCCTGTCATCGTCGAACCCAGGAGACGATCAGCTCTCAACTACGTTAGATGCAGGCACTTATTACGTTCAAGTGGTGCCAAACGGAGCTTATACCAACTATCAGCTCGATCTCGATTCAGACTTCGATGCTGTTGCCAGCGATCCACAGGCGTACAACAATCTGTCAAAGGCGCGATCGCTCGGTGCTTTGATTGGGGAGACGCCCTTTAATTTGGGTGATGGGTTTGGTATCAGTGCTGGTGATTTCTCTGATTACTTCAAGTTCACGATGACCACTGCGGGCCAACTCTCGGCTTCAGCATTTAATAACTCCTACTACTCTAGAGCTACCCAAAATCCCACCCTGTCAATTGTCCGAGACTTGAACAATAACCAGCGGCTTGATGCTGGTGAAACGATTACGCCGTTTAGTGTTGGTTCGCTGACCGCAAACCTGGCAGCAGGAACGTACTTTCTGCATACAAATGGTACTGGTGAACAGGCCGCCTACGACCTCCGACTGGTCTCAGACTACGCCGGAAATACCTTAAGCACAGCTCGCCCACTAGCAGCGATCGCTGGAGCAACACCGCCCAACCAAACTTTCCAGGACTACATAGAACAATCCTTTGATGCCTCCAGTGATGTCAACGACTTCTATCGCTTTGATCTGCCAAGTACTTACGAAGTGACGCTGAACACGACGGGCGTTGCTGGTGAAGACCTATCGCTTTCACTGATCAAGGATGTTAACAACAACAATGCGATCGATGCAGGTGATATCTTGGCTACATCAAACGCCTTGAACTCGCCGACAGAAACTATCTCACGGGTACTTGGGGCTGGTCGGTATTTTGCATGGATTCAAGGAGTTAATGGTTCCACAAACTACACGCTGACTTCAAAGTTCGTCAGTCCCAGTCAAGATCCTGATGACACGATCGCTGAAGTTCAGAATCGTACAGGGAATATCAAGACATTAGGTCAGTTCGCTGACTTTTCCTTGAATCCACAAATTGATGTTGATCTGGTCAAGTTTACAGTCTCTGCTGGGCAGCGAGTCGGGTTCGATGTGGATTCTCGCAATGGGTCAAACCTCAACACTTATCTGAGGGTTTTCAGCTCGAATGGCACACAACTCGCGGCTAACAATGATGGAGCCGCGCCAGGTGAAGCCTCTAGCCAGTTCTCCTACTTAAATTATACATTTGCTCAGGCGGGCACATACTACGTCGGTGTATCGTTCAACCCGAATTCCAATTATAACCCGGTGACAGGTATTGGCGATGTAGCTGGTTCGGGGGCTACCGGAGACTACCGTCTAACATTGAACGATCTCGGACTAGTGTTGAGCGGCGATGGTGGAAACAATGCGATCGCTGGTGGTAGCGGCAACGATAACCTCAGTGGGGCTGGGGGCAATGACACACTTACTGGCGGTGCTGGCAATGACGTATTAATCGGTGGTACTGGTAATGACCTACTGGTTGGTGGTGCTGGAAATGATGCGTTAACCGGAGGTGATGGGGCAGATGCTTATCGGTTTACAGCTCCTAGCGATCGCCTGGATACGATTAATGGCTTCAGTGGCTCTGGTGGCGACAAAATTCAAATATCTGCCGTCGGCTTTGGTGCAGGATTGGTCGCAGGCACATTAAGCTCAGACCGTTTTCGTTCCGGTGCAGGCATTACGACAGCAAACACGACAACTGTGCGCTTCATTTACAATACGACGAATGGAGCTTTCTTTTTCGATGCCGATGGCAGCTTAGGCGGTTCTGCACCATTACAGATTGCCACCTTGTCCGGTAATCCTCCATTAAGCAACATCAATATTGCGGTTATCTAAAAGCCAACAATGATTTTGATGGAGATTCTAAGAAGGAACCCCAGCTACAAAACAGGTAAGCTAAAAAAGTATTTACTAATGACAGTAAAGACTATATAGCAATCCTATTTGATTGGTGAAAATTAAGAGTACTCCAAGTAAAAAAGTGCCCAATTGTCATTGCGAATGGAGCAAAGCGGAATGTTCGCCTTTGGCGTTCCCGCAGGGTAGCAATCCCAAGATATTGCGATTGCTTCTCTACGAGACGCTCCGCGAATGCTAAACTTCGTTGCGCTCGCAATGACAGGTTTTGGATCATTTATTTCTTGGAACACTCTAAAAGGCTTAGATTCCCGACTTCTTAAAGAAGTCTGGAATTTTATCGTACATTCAAGGGTTTAAGACCCCTACGTCTTGTCGTAGCATATTTTGAGTCGGGGTTTAAATCCCCGAATCAAAATGTCTTTAATTTTCAATTTTCAATTTTCAATTTTCAATTGTTAATGTTGGTGGGCAATATTACCCCAGTTTCAAACATAGTACGTCTACATGGAGGTTTCCTTGATGTTTCTCGCCTCTTCTGCTAAACCAATTGATGAAAACCTCAAAAATTTGGTAGACGAAATTGAAGCCCAAAGCCCTAGCTTATCAGTTTTAGCAGCGCGTCAATTTCGTTATAGCTTGCGGCAAACTCCTGTAGAACTAAATATCAAGGAACCCCGCCAGTTTAATGTACTAGAAGAATTTATTATCCGTGCTGCTATTGAATTTCAACCTCCGCCAACAGAAGATGAATTAGCCTCTATACTTGGGCTTGATTCTGTATTTATTAAAACTACTACTGCAACTCTTCGCTCCTTACAAACTCTATCAACAACATCGGCACTAACAGTTACTCCTGAAGGACGTTCATTTTATGAAAAAGGGTCTGTGCCACAGCCGCCATATCCTATACAGATTAATGCTATTACAGACCCTTTAAGTGACAAAATAACCTTTCAATATGAATCCTTAAATGAGACAGTAATAAATTTGCCTGATTTGGCAGACTTTATAACTATTGATAATACAATTGCTGATATTGCTTCCTTACCCCTTGAGGAAATCCAAAAAAGTATTCAAGCTTCAGGTTTAGCGCTTCATGTACCAGAAGAGGGAAAAATTGTAACTTCCTATAAAGTGCTAGCTTCGACTCAAAAAATCTGGAGGAAGATATCGCTTTTCATTATCTTTGATGCTCTTGAAGATAAATTGAGCATTCAAATAAGAAATGGAAAACAAATTTTAGAGTCAGCATCAAATTGGTTAGAAGTGCTACACACTAAAGGTAAAATATCTTTACAAGCATTATGTAAATTGTCAACTGAAACCATCAATTTTGAACGTGAAGCCATTCTAAAGCAAAAAAATACTGAAATAGAAGCTAGGCTCGAAAATATTCGTAAAAAGGCGCTACAAGCTGCCACTAAAGCCACTAATGAGGGAGATAACTATAAAGCATTAGGTGAAGCTGTACAGTTACGCGATGGACAAATTAACCTAGCTTTTTCAGAAGTTTTAAATTCGGCTAAAAGTCAGATTCTAATCTATTCTCCTTGGGTTAATCAGGCAGTTGTCAATGAAAAATTTATAACTTTGTTACAGAAATTAGCTAATCGTGGAGTTTGGATTTTAATTGGACATGGAATTGCGCGGCGACAAGAAGATGAAGATAAACCAATTCCACCAGAACTAGAGAAAAAACTTCAAGCGATAAAAACACCTGATGGTTTACCATCTGTACAGGTTTTTTGGTTAGGAGATTCCCATGTCAAAGAAGTAATAGTTGATAAACAAATCCATCTTTGCGGATCTCATAACTGGTTATCCTATCGCGGTGATTACCTACCACGAGGCGAGTCAGTTTATAAAGTTACAATTCCTCTTCAAGTCCAAGAAGCTTATAAATTTCTTGCTAATCGCTTCCAAAATCACGCTGAAAAATTATGGAAAAATTCTCTAGAAAACCGCAATTCTCAACTTGCTATAGAGTCTTTATGTGTGTGGGGTGCGCTAGGTATGGAAGATATTGCACTCAAAGAGATACAGAAAAATAATTGGTTTGAACTGCTGCCTGTATGGTTGAATGTAGCACTACAGGGATTAAAATCAAAAAATTTATCAGGTGATTCAGCAAGTTTTAAAACTGCACTTTCGTTGCTGAGTCAAGTTTCTATTGAAGAGGCTTTTATTGAGTTATTGCAACAGGGATGGCGTCAAGTTATCGGCGCGATCGCAATTAACAATCCCGAAACTGCTTTCAACTTACTTAGTGATGAAGTATGGGCGCAGTTTATACGTCTTAAGATTGTTCAAGAGAGTGATTTACCCAATGATTTTATTTTGTACCGTACTTAACCTACACTAGGATATTTTTCATACTCCAATAGTAATAATTTATCAGAGACAGCCCAGAAATATGCCGTCTTGATTTTGCGGGGATTGGCAATTAAATGATTCTTAACCTTTGATTGACTTAAAGATAGATCCAGAGATTCGTCTTGTTCGATACAATTTATGGGTAGAGAGAGCCGAGGAGAACAAGGTGGTCTTATTAAAAGGCTTTGAGATTGAGATGTACACTGGCACGCCTCAAGGTGAAATCGTCGGTCTCTCCGACAAAATTGTTGCGGCTTTAGATGGATTTATGCGCGAACCAGATAGCCGCAACGTCGAATACATAACCCAACCATCCCTTAATTACGAAAATTTATTGTGTGCTTTGTTGCGTCCTCGGCGGAAGTTGCGAAACTACCTCAATCGTTTGGGCGATTACACCTTAATACCAGGGAGTACTTTATCTTTGGGTGGGGGCGATCGCTTTCTCCGTTCCGATCCAGCAAACCCCTATCATGATTACATTGAGAACACCTACGGCACGAAAGTAGTCACCGCTAGCGTACACATAAATATAGGCATCAGCGACCCAGAAGTATTAATGCGGGCATGTCGAGTGATCCGTATGGAAGCACCTCTATTTCTCGCCCTCAGCGCCTCATCTCCCTTCTTGGATGGCAAAACTACTGGCTATCACTCTACCCGTTGGGGCGTCTTCCCACAAACGCCTAGCCATGTGCCTTTATTTGCTAGCCATGCCGATCATATCCAGTGGGTGGAAAATCAACTCGTTGCCGGAACCATGCAGAATGTGCGACATTTGTGGGCATCGGTGCGACCAAATGGCGATCGCCGTCCATACAACTTGAATCGCCTAGAATTGCGAATTTGTGATTTAGTCACAGATCCTATTGCCTTGCTGGCGATTACTGCCTTATTAGAAGCGCGTTTGTTGCAAATAATCGAAAATCCCAGCATCGATCCGTTAACCCAAAGTATCTTTTCTCCTGAAGAACTCGTCACCCTCACTGCTGACAACGAAGCTGCTGCTGCTACTGGTAGTCTTGATGCTCAGTTAAGACATTGGCAAGATGGCAAAAACATTGTAGCAAGAGATTGGATTGCCGAAATTTACCAAGATGTTTGGGCGATCGCCAAGCAACAAGGTTTTAGCTGTTTCCTTTCCCCTTTGCACAAAATCCTCCGCGAAGGCAATGAAGCTCAACAGTGGTTGCAATTACACGCAGTCGGTTTTGACAGCCAGCGCGTCATCGCTCAGGCTATTATTGCCACCCAAGAGCGCGAAATTGAACTCGAAGACAAATTATGTTCGTCTCTGCTGGGTTAACTCAAAAGGCATTGGGGCGGAGGGGAAAGACTTACTGCAACTTCCCCTCTGCTCCGCTCCCCTGCTCCCC